>DZCT01000227.1:0-2337 GCA_022736535.1 Desulfatirhabdium butyrativorans
TGTAAACAAAACAGTACCCCACCAATACCGGCTCATGGCGTTTTATCGGGAGCAGACTCGGACCCTGAGCAATTGCCGGTCCCACGCCGAGACCGCCCGTCGGCGACGCGAGATAACTCGGCGTGGCAGCAGCCGCGCCGGACATGAGATGTCCGTAAAACAGTTCGCTTCCCCAGAGCCGCATTCTGACCGTTCCCTGATGTCCCATTTTTCGGGCTTCAGCCTCAAGCTTTCCCGCAAGCTCAACCTCTGTGGCACCTTCACAGAGCAGTTCTTTCACACAGCCTGCCAGCCGGTCTGAAAACTGAGCGGCTTGACGGATGATGTCGGTCTCATAAGCGGATTTTACCGAGCGGATAAGCCGGATTGTATGCGATATATCAACAATTTCAGACTTTTCAAACAACCTTTTAAAGCCGAGATACAGATTGGCGGGCAGAACATCCAATTCCATGCCCAGAATGCGGGGCGCTTTGCATCCGTGGCGAAGCAGCACGTCGGGAATTTCTCCGGAACTGTTCACGGATACAATGCGTTCAATCGCGGATTCTTCAAGCGCACGTTCCACGCTTTTCCGCACCATGAGAATGGCTTCGCCGTCTGCCGGAACATGAAGAAATGCCTGCTGAACCGTTCCGGCAAAATAAAACAGGTCTGTATTTTGAAGCATCAGCGCCGCGTCCGTGCCGGAATCTTTCAGGCGGCGTCTGAGATTTTCAATTCTTCTGTCAAGTTCCGATTTCGGCGTGAAGCCGTCCGCATTCAAATTCATTGAGAAGAAAGTCCTTTTTATAAACAATAAGTTCTGAAACACAACAGCAGGGCTGGCGGGGCGAGGTGCGAGGTCAGAGGAAAAACCCCGAACCTCTTACCCCGAACCTCGAACCCCCTCTACTTTTTCGGTTCGGCAGCCGGTGCGGGAGTCTCAGCCGGTGCAGCCGGTTCAGGCGGCGCCGCCGGAGACTCAGCCGTAGCCGGTGCAGGAGCTGTTGCCGGCGCCGGCGTGGGAGACGTTGCCGGTTCGGGCGGTGCTGCCGGTTCAGCAGGTTCAGCAGGTTCAGCAGGCGCGGTAGCTGCCGGTTCAGCCGGTGCCGAAATTTCCGCCTGCTTTGCTTTAAGAGAAGACATCAGTTCTTTGATGACCTCGATCTTACGGGCAATCAACTGCGCCTGACTGCTCTCTTTGTCGGCAAGGGGCGCGGCTTTGCCCAGATAATCCAGCGCGACCTGAAAATCAGCCGATGCGCCTTTGCTTGCCGCAATGTCCGCCTGGGACAGATACGTCATCAGGTCAATTTTTTTCATGCGGTTATATGCAATATTGCGAATTTCTTCCGTTGTTCCGAATGTTATTGCCCGGTTTACATAATATCTGACCTTTTCAAGATCGGAGACATCCGGCTGATTCAGCAGCGCGTCTGCTTTGGCAATGTAATAATTGAAAGCCAGCGGAAAGACTTCTTCTCTTTCATAAACAGGTTTAACAGCTTTCGGGGCTTTTTCGCCGGCAAGACGGACAAGCATTTCTTCGCCCAGGGGCGCAAAATTTCCCTGCCAGATTTCAAGAGAGCCGTCATTTGCTTTAAGATAATAATTGCCGACATTGGAAATGCTGGCGCTGATAATAAATACAAACGCGCAGGCAATAGCCGCTATAAAATATTTTACTGTTGTTTCCATCGGTTCCTTTCCTTTCTTTGTTTCAGATACATCAGGTGTTTCAGATTTCTTTTTCGGCGTTTCCGCTCTCTTTACCGGCGGTCTGTAGCCGGTAGCCGCTTCTTCAGCCGCTTTCTCCGGTTCTGCAATCTCCTTTGACGCCTCAGCAATTACCTGTTCCGCTTTTTCTTCCTTTGCTTCGAGCGGTTTGGGAATCTCGGCTTGAGCCTCGGCAGGTTCAGGCGGCATTTTCTCAGCAGGGACTGTTTCTTCAGGCGATTTTTCTTCGGCTTGAACCGGCAAGGGTTCAGGCGGTTCCGGAATCGCCGCTTCAGTCGTAGCCGGTTTGACCTCTTCCGGCGGCTTTTCCGGGAAAGATTTGATGTCAAACGCTACGGACAGCAATTCACTGATACGCTTTGCTTCTCTCTCATCGGCATCGGCAAAAAAGGGCGGCGCGGCGAAGTTTTTCAGATAATCAGCGTCCGCACCGGCATTGAAAAGCGTTTCCGGCTGCCATGCTTCAAATTTTTTCTCAAGCAGTTCTTCAATGGAAACGGGCTTTTCCGGGAAAGATTTGATGTCAAACATTGCGGACAGCAACTCACTGATACGCTCTGCTTCTCTCTCATCCGCATCGGCAAAAAAGGGCGGAGCGGCGAAGTTTTTCACATAATC
>DZCT01000227.1:2437-7928 GCA_022736535.1 Desulfatirhabdium butyrativorans
TAATCTTCGTCTCGACCCGGACTGAACAGCGTTTCCGGCTGCCATGTTTCAAATTCTTTCAACACAAGTTTCTGTGCGGAAACCCCTCTTTTTGCATCCGCCATCTCGCGTCCCGAAAAAACATCTCTCATCTCTCCGGACGCCGGCTTTTCGGGGAAGGATTGCATATCAAATTTTTTTAATAATAATGACCTCATGCGCTCCGCGTCTTTTTCATCGGCATCCGGGAAAAAGGGCGGTGCGGCAAAATTTTTCAGATATGTTTCATCATAGCCTGTTCTGAAAAGTGTTTCGAGGTTCCACGGTTCAAATTTTTTCAGAATGATATCCGTCATGGAAATCTCCTTTTTTTCGGTTTCAGCCGATAGAGACGCAAGATTCTGCGTCTCTGCTCCGCCTCCCCCTGATGCGTTCAGACCTGCTTTCACAGCGATTTTTGCTCTGGCGGGAGTCTTCTGTGATACATCTCCCTTTTTTTTAGCCGTGCTTTTTTTCTTTGTACCCGGCTTGGCCGGAGTTCTCTTTCCCATACATACCTCTCTGATATAAGGTTTGGGGTAAGAGGTGAGAGGTCAGAGGTGCGGGGCATCACCTCTGACCCCTAACCCTGATTTAAAGTAGGATATTGCTACCATAAAAATACCGTTTTCACCCTATTGACTTTTCCCTCAGTTTTATGAAACAAATGAAAGAATTGAACTCAGGGAAACAGGATGAACTCTTTTGATATTTACCCTCCGTTTATATATAATAACCAATAAATTATAGACAAAAAAAAATCCGTGTAAACTTCTTTATATATCGGATCAGGTCTTTTTTGTAAACATTTTTTTCCGCTCACAGATGAAAAGACGATGAAGACGGTCGCTTTCAGAGTCGCAGACGAAAAAAATTCTCATCGTTTATAGTTACAGAATAATATATAATATTAAAAAGTTAAATTTATGTGATAGGCATTTTTTTTTCATAAAAAAGCGATGATGACACAAAGCTTGCACCGGGGTTGTATTTATGTTTCTCGTTCCCACGCTCCGCGTCAACGGCATTAATGTAGGTCGGGGTGAGCCTGCGAACCCCGACATCATCCGGCAGGTGTCGGGGTTCGCAGGCTCACCCCGACCTACGGAATTTACGGAATTGTCAGCTTGACGGCATTGGCGCTCCGCGTGGGAACGAGTTCAACTGCGTAACTCGTAAACATATTCAGGTTGTATTTATGTTCAATTTTTTAAATCTGTTTTTTGACCGTGTGATGTCCTTTTGCAAAGGGCTTGCTTTCAGCCCCCCCGGACTGGAGGGTTTTCCCCTGAAAAGTTCGGCGATTAAATTCTCGCTGAACCGCCTGACACGCGGCGTGGACAACATCCGCTATGATGTTTATCTGAGTCCGGATTTCTGCAAATCTGTCGGCAATCTCGTGGTACAGGCAGTTGCGGCGCACACCCGCGCCGAGAATATTCTGACTTCGGACAAAAATTCAAATCCGGTCAGAGAAAAAGAAGAATTCAGAAAACTTTGCAGCGAACTGATGACGGATGCCGTCCACAAGGCAAAACTGCGCGGGGAAATTCAGATTGACTATATGGTGCAGACCGCTGTTGTGAAGTTATTGCTGGAAGAAATTAAGGACAGATATGAAAAACTCATTGTGCATCTGAAAAATATGATTCGGGCTTATGAGTCTTCCGGCAATCCCGAAAGCGCCGGCGAATTTAAAAAAGAACTCTCCGAGATACTGGAAAACAGAAAAAGCATTTTACACAATGTCGGCAAAGAAATTTTTCAATATCTGATTGAAATTCAGAACAGAGAACTGAGGGAGATGCGGGAGGCAAATTTCGGTTTCGGCGCGGTGCTTCCGGATCATGTTTTTTCCAACCCCATGTTTCATGCAGAAGACATCGCCGATGATTTTTTTATGCTTGAAGCATATAACATTCTGCCGGGGCATCGCGTTGAAGACCCTGACAGATATGAAACATTAATATCCCTTATCAGAGAACTCCTATCTGATGCTGACAGACAGGACAGCAGACATGTTCCGGAAACAAAGGACCCGGGGTTGGAGGCGGAACTCAGAGAAGCGGATGAAGAGAAGATAAGCGCATGGATGACGGAGCCGGAGAATGTCGCGGTACTGTTTGATTATTTTCAGACAAAGCAGCGGCGCCGGCTTCTCAAAAAACAGAAAGCAGACAAAAAAGAACTTGCCGAACTTGACAGAACCGCGGGGCGTCAGAAAAAGCTTCTGAATTTTTTTTACCGAAAATTCAGAAAAAAAGGGCTGATAAAAAGAATCACGGCGACTTATGAAATGCAGCCGGTTTATCTTGAATATTGTCCGCCCTTAGTGCCGCAGGTGGTGCTGCAGTATCTGACGGTCCCCAAATCGAGAAAAAGCATCGCGGCGCGTCTGAAAAAGCTGAGAGCCTATTACGGCCGAACTTTTTCTCTCAAGCCGCTTCAGAAAGTGATAATAAACATAGAAAAAAGCGGCGCTGTGTCTCAGAAAATCTGCCTGATGCGCTTTCTGTCGGGGCTGCTCCGTTATCACAGGGATTTTCTGAATTTCACCATGTTCAAAGAAGCCACCGACAGCGTGAATCTTGCGGCAGAAGAGAAGATCATCGAGCTTTCCCGCGCCAACAACACGCTGTATGAATTTCTGCTGCCCCACGAGCGGGAATCTGAGGAAAAGCCGGTCATCAGCCATGTCATCCTCAAGGCGGATGTGCGGGGTTCCACGGATATTGTTCACAAAATGAAGGAACGCCGGCTGAATCCGGCAACGCATTTCAGTCTGAATTTTTTTGATCCCATTACCGAAATCATACCGGAATACGGCGCGGTCAAGGTCTGCATCGAGGGGGATGCTTACATTCTCGCAATTTATGAACGGGAAAACGCGCCTGAAGGATGGTACAGTGTGGCAAGAGCCTGCGGCCTCGGTGTCAACATGCTTTCGATTATACGGCGATATAATCTGAGAAGCAAAAAATATCAGTTGCCGGCATTGGAACTGGGCATCGGCATTACTTACCGGGATGTCGCGCCCACGATTTTTTTTGACGGGGAGCATCAGATTATGATTTCATCTGCGATCAATCTGGCAGACCGGCTTTCAGGATGCTCAAAAGGCATTCGAAAAAAAATATCTGAAAACAGAGAGCCTTTCAATCTTTATGTTTTTCAGGCTGCTTCAGATGCGGATGTGTCCTCAACCGCGGATGATCTCTCGCTCAGGTATAATGTAAACGGGATTGAACTGAATGACACCGCTTTTGAAAAACTCTCAGGAGAGATTGACCTGAAAGCGGTTGAGGCGGTTATTCACAAAAAGAAGCGGAAATTTTATACCGGAAAATTTCCCACCGTGACCGGGATTTACCAGCGTCTGGTCATACGCGAAGACCGGATTCCCAAGATTGATCCGGAGACATTCGAGATCAAAGCGCTTACAGATAAAACCTATTACGAAGTCTGCACCCATCCGAAACTTTATGAGTATATAAGGTAGAATTGAGAAGTGAGAATTGAGAAGTGAGAAATAGGGGCGAGTATTTCTCAATTCTCAATATATCTCTCATTAACAAACTAAGTTTCTTAAAGAAACTTAGTTTCTCAATTCTCACTTCTCAATTCTTTTACTTCCTCGCCTTCGCATATCCGATGGAGGTCAATGCCTCTTCCATTTCCGTCAGCGTTGCCGGATCATCTATCGTGGCAGGCGTTTTAAATTCCTTGTTATCTGCAATCTTCTGAATCGTTCCTCTCAGAATCTTGCCGGACCGGGTTTTGGGAAGCCGTTTGACCACTGTTGCCGTTTTGAACGCGGCAACCGCGCCGATACGATCCCGCACCATCTTGACCACTTCTTTGATGATGTCTTCGTTGGAACGCTTCACGCCGGCTTTCAGCACGATGAACCCCACCGGAACCTGTCCTTTCAACTGATCTTCCACGCCCAGAACCGCACACTCGGCGACATCGGGATGATCGGACAGCACTTCTTCCATTGCGCCGGTGGAAAGACGATGCCCCGCCACATTGATGATGTCATCAGTACGCGACATGACAGATATATATCCGTCCTCATCTTTGAAGCCCGCATCCGCTGTTTTGTAATACCCCGGAAATTCACGGAGATAAGAGTTGATATAACCGTCATCGTTGTTCCACAGGGTGGGAAGCGTTCCCGGCGGCAGCGGCAGCCTGACCACCAGCGCGCCGGTTTCCCCGGCTTTGACTTCCTCATTCTCCGCATTCACAACCTTGACGTCCCAGCCCGGAACCGCTTTGGTCGGAGAACCGTATTTGACCGGGAAGTGATGCAGCCCCATACAGTTGGCGCAGATTGCCCAGCCGGTTTCGGTCTGCCAGTAATGGTCAATCACCGGAATTTTCAGACAGTTTTCCGCCCATTTCAGCGTATCCGGATCCGAACGCTCTCCGGCAAGGAACAGAATTTTGAAGCAGGAAATATCATACTTTTTGACATACTCGGCGTTGGGGTCCTCACGTTTGATGGCGCGGAAAGCTGTCGGCGCGGTGAACAGACTTTTCACTTTGTGCTGAGAAATGATGCGCCAGAATACGCCCGCATCCGGCGTTCCGACCGGCTTGCCTTCAAACATGATCGTGGTGCAGCCTTTGAACAGGGGACCGTAAACAATATAGGAGTGTCCGACCACCCAGCCCACGTCCGACGCTGCCCAGTAAACATCGCCCGCGTCCACATTGTAAATCGCTTTCATGGTCCATTTCAGAGCGACCATGTGTCCGCCGTTGTCGCGCACAACGCCTTTGGGCTGTCCCGTGGTGCCGGAGGTATAAAGAATGTAAAGCGGATCCGTGGCTTTTACCCGCACGCAGTCATGGGGTTTGGCGCTTGCCATGACCTCGTTCCAGTCCAAATCGCGACCCGCGATCATGGGCGCCTTTTCCATAGGACGCTGAAAAATAATACATTTTGCAGGTTTCGAGGTCGCCATTTCAATGGCTTTGTCTAACAGGGGTTTGTAAGGAATGACTTTTTTGACTTCGATGCCGCAGGAAGCGGATATCATGACTTTGGGCTTGGCGTCATTGATACGGGTTGCCAGTTCGTTTGCCGCAAATCCGCCGAACACGACCGAGTGGACCGCGCCGATACGCGCGCAGGCAAGCATGGCAATCGCGGCTTCGGGAATCATGGGCATATAAATGATAACCCGATCCCCTTTGGCAACGCCCTGAGCCGCCAGCGCGCCTGCGAATTTGGCAACTTCGTCTCTCAGTTGGGTGTAGGTGTATTTTTTGACCGTATCCGTCACCGGACTGTCATAGATCAAAGCCGCCTGATTGCCTCTGCCCTGTTCAATGTGATAATCCAGGGCATTGTAACAGGTATTCATTTCTCCGCCCACAAACCAGCGATAAAACGGCTTTTTGGAATCATCTAAAACTTTGTCCCAGTTTTTGTACCAATGGCAGTCTTCCGCAGCCTTTCCCC
>DZCT01000678.1 GCA_022736535.1 Desulfatirhabdium butyrativorans
CCGAGGAGTTCTGGCGGCAGTTCGGGTTTCCGTTCGCGTTCACCCTGCTGCTGGCTCAAAAATGTAGCGGTAAAGTAAAAAGTGCTGCCTTTCCCGGGAAAACTTTCAACCCCTATTTTTCCGCCCATCATCTCCACCAGCCGTTTGCTGATGGTCAGTCCCAGACCGGTGCCGCCGTACTGGCGGGTGGTGGAACCGTCTGCCTGCGTAAAAGAGGTAAAAAGCTTGGACAGATGCTCCGGCGCAATGCCGATGCCGGTGTCGCGGACGGAAAAAGTGAGAAAGGTTCGAGGTTTGAGGTCAGAGGTCAGAGGCGGTTTCTCAGTTCCGTTTTTTTCAGTTTTCATTTCAGTTCCCCCCTGACCCCTGACCCCTAACCCCTGACCTTTTTCTATTTTAATGACGATTTCGCCTTTTTCCGTAAATTTCACGGCATTGCTTATCAGGTTGATGAGAACCTGTCCGAGCCGCAGGGGATCGCCCACAAGCGCAGTCGGAACATCTTCGGCAATAAATATCACCAATTCAATCCCTTTGCCGGAGACCCTGTCGGAAAACATGTCCGACAGATTATCCATGATTTCATATAGATTGAAATTCACGGATTCCAAATCCAATTTTCCGGCTTCAATCTTGGAATAATCTAAAATATCATCAATGATACCGAGCAGAATATGCGCTGAACTGCGGATTTTGGATACATAATCCCGCTGCTTTTTTGTCAGATCGCTTTTCAGGGTCAGGTCCGAAAAGCCCATGATGGCATTCATGGGTGTTCGGATTTCATGACTCATGTTTGCCAGAAATTCGCTTTTGGAGCGGGTTGCGGCCTCGGCTCTTTCTTTTGCCGCCTCCAATTCTGCGGTGCGCTGTCTGACAAGTTCCTCCAAAAGTTCTTTTGACTTTTGCAGTTCCTCTTCAATCCGCTTCTGCTCCGTAATGTCATGCGAGACAACGCCGACATGGGATATTTCGCCCTTTTCGTTGAAGTAGGGCGAATAAATGACCTGATAATATCCCAGCCCCCGTCCGTGAAAATTAAACCAGCTCGCGTATTTTACTTCTTTTCCGGCAAAGCAGGATTCCATATTGGGTTTGATATTTTTCTCAAAGGTTTCCATGCCCCAGACTTCTTCCAGCGAATTGCCGACAATTTTATCCCGTGATTTGTTGTAAGCCTCGCAATATGCCCGGTTGACCGCTTCATAAACATAGTCCTTGTTTACAATGGTCATAAGGTCTTTGGAGGCATTGGCAATAAATTCAAATTTACGGGAAGATTCTTCTGCTTCTTTGTGCTGAATTGCCGCGCCGATAAATCCGGCAGCCGCTTTCAGAACATCTATTTCCGCTGTGAACCAGTTTCTCTGTTTCACGCAGTCATCAAAGCCGATAAATCCCCACCATAAGCTTCCGACAAAAATCGGAGAAATCAGAACCGAACAGACATTTCTCGGAAAAATAAATGCCTGCTCGCTTTCGGAAAAACCATCGTGGTCGCCGTAAACCGCCTCGCCTCTTGCCAGAATTTTTCTCCAGCGTCGGAAGCCTTGTGATTCATAATAAAATCTTTTGGAATTGGGATAGTTGATCTTAGGGATAACGCCGGTTTCCGACCATTCATAACGCTGAGTCGTCAGCAGTTCGACGTCTGCGTCTTTTGTATTTTCAAAGATATAAACCCGGATGACCTCGGCGGTTCTGCCGAGATTTTCCAGAATATCCTGAATGTTT
>DZCT01000228.1 GCA_022736535.1 Desulfatirhabdium butyrativorans
TTGTCCGTCATATTGAGAGGACAGAACGTAAAGATAATCCCCTGATCTCACGAGGTCATGAACCGCAAAAGAAACAGATTTGCTTGGAGCCTGAGCCATCTGTACGAAGTTGAATGTCGTACCGCCGTCATCAGAGTAATTGCATAAGAGGTTTGCATACTCTGAAGATACTGCCCAGACAACAGCCAGTTTTCCCTTTTCCGCGGCAATATGGATTCCGGGATAACTATAGTAACCGCCGGCATTTAAGATATAGGGATCATAAAAGCTTTCGCCGTTGTTGACAGACCTCAGATAGACAATACGACAGGGCCATCCGATAGTATAGACCAGATGAACATAGGCACCGTCGGCAACAAAATTGTTCCATTCGGGCTTAAACTCAGAGTCATTCTGATTTGCATCTTTGACTAACTGTCTCGGGCTTTCAAATGTAAACCCGCCGTCAGAGGAACGGGTGTAGTAGATAATATTATGAGAATAATCTTTCGACATTGCTTTCCATGCAATATGGATATAAGAGCCGGAAACAGCCATTTTTACATACTGATGGTTATACTTTTCTTCCGGATCAGCCATAAGTGAGATATTTTGTATCCGGTCGGAATAGTCTGCCGCAGCCTGCCCTATTTTCGGAAAGGCACAGCTAACAATCAAGACAGACAGCAACGCGGTAAACACAAACTTTGTTTTGCCTATTTGCTTTATCATACAGAGCCTCCTTTTCGTTGATTCACAATAGTGATCCACTTTTGTTTTTGGTAGTCATGCAGTAATGGTGATTTCTTTGTTAATCATATTATACATTGAATTTTCCACGAATACACACCAGTTTTTCACGAACTCAGCCACGAATTGCACGAATGAACACGAATAAGGATGAAACCTATGTCCATTTTATTTAAAAAAAACAGATTTCTTTCATATAGTAATCCAATTTTGGTTTTTTACGGCATATTTTCTGCATACATGCCGTATTCCGCTTCCGGACAGCAGTCTGTGTATGTCTGTGTGCGTCTGCGGCAAAAAAAACAAAATCGGATCAGTATATTTTTCGTGTTTTCTCATTCGTGAGACAATTTGTGTTCATTCGTGGCAAAAAAAACAGCTTACCATTTTGTAAATTCCCCGTGATGTCCTTTTAAAATAAAATTGACGCCGAAAAAGGTAAACAAAAGGACCGCAAATCCGATAACAGAGACAATCGCGGCTTTCCGTCCCCGCCATCCCAGCGCAAGTCTGCCGTGAATCAGCGCGGCATACAGCATCCATGTGATGCCGGACCAGACTTCTTTCGGATCCCAGGTCCACAATTTGCCCCAGATCAGGTTGGCATAGAGAAAACCGCTGATAAGTCCCAGCGTGAGCAATGTAAAACCGGAGATAATACAGGCATATCCTGTAGAATCCAAAAGCTCCAGCGAGGGCAGACGCCGGAAAAAAAAACCGTGAGTTTTGCTTTTAATCGAAGATTCCTGAATCAGATACAGAAATCCCACGCCGCATGCCAGCGCAAAAGCCGCTTCTCCCATAAATATGACAAGCACATGGAATATCAGCCAGAAATTGTTGAAAACAGTTTTTACCAGTACCGGCTCTTTCGGCATCGGCAACTGAGATGAAACAATCATAATCACGGTTGTCAGGGGCGCGGCGTATATGCCCAAAATCCTCAGATTGAACTTATACTGAAATGCCAGAAAAGCGCCGGCAATGGTCCATCCGGCAAGGGAAAGGGTTTCCTGAAGATTATGAATCGGAAATGTTCCCGATTTCACAAATCCGTAAGCGATAATTGCCGAATGACAGAAAAACCCCACTGCCAGCAGACAGCATCCTGCTTCATGCAGATAATTTTTCTGAATAAAGAGGTAGGCAAGATAAGCTGCCGTACTCAGCATATAAAGCACAATGGTGATAATGATAAGTTCCATCCGCATTCACTCCTTCTGGAGTTTAGTCCCTGTTTTTCATCAGCGAATCAAAATCATATCCTTTTCCGAGAACATCGGAGAGCAGACGGTTTATCTCCTCTTTTTTGTCCTCCCGGATCATTTCAAGCAGTCCTTTTTTGATTAATTTTTCAAAAATGGGTTTGTGTTCTTCCGGCGCATGATTTTTCATCAGAAGTTTTTTGCGTATCTCGCCCATGACTTGAAGAAAATCGGCGTATTCTTCTCCGAACTGAATCTCCAGCTCCTTCCGAAGCTTTTTGGCAAAAGCGGGACTTTTTCCCGAAGTGGAAATGGCAATTGTCAAATCCCCCCGGCTGACAACGGAGGGCAGGATAAAATTGCAGGCTTCGGGGCGGTCGGCGATGTTGCACAGTTTCCCGATGCGCTCGGCTTCGGAATATATCCGCCAGTTCAATTCTTTCTTATCGGTTGCGCCGATGACCAGAAACATGCCGTTCATGTCCGAAGACTGATAATGCCGCTGTTTTACGACAATGACCTTCTGATCGGCAAGTTCACGCAGTTCCGGTGTGATCTGAGGGCTGACAACCGTTACCATCGCGCCGCAGTCTGTCAGCGTCATGACTTTGCGCGTGGCAACGCTTCCGCCCCCCACCACCAGACACCGGCGGTTTCTTATGTCAAGGTTTATCGGATAATATCTCATATATCTGTCTGTTTTATAAATATTAAAAGAGATTCTTCGCTCCGCTCAGAATGACAGAAAGCTCTTCTTTGCGCTCTTTGCGCCGCTACGGGAAACAGATTTCTCGCAAAGTACGCAGAGAACGCAAAGAAAAACTCTGACGATTTAAAAAAATGTCAAATCTTTATTTTCATCTTATGCTTCTTTGCGCCCTTTGCGAGAAACAATTGCTTCCGCTACGAGAAACAATTCTCTCGCAAAGAAGAGTTGTCAAATCTTAATTTTCATCAAATCTTCCGCCAGCAGCAGGGGACCGGAATAGGTTTTACGGCATTGTTTTTCAATGTCGGCATTCTCGCACACAGGATAAAAATGCGTCAGCACCAATTTTCCGACATTGGCTTTTGTCGCAATTTCACCGGCAAGCGAGGGCGTGAGATGTCCTCTGACCTTCAATTCATCCGGAAAAGCAGATTCGCAGATCAGCAGTTCCGCATCTTTTGCAAGCGAAATGAGATTTTTGCTGAAATCCGTGTCGCCGGAATAAACGACCGATGCGCCCTCAGCATCGGTGATCCGGTAAGCAATGCTTTCCCTGTTGTGTTCTGTCGGAGCCGACGCCACCGTGAAATTGTCAAATTTGCGGACATCCGGTCCTCTGTTGTCAAGTTCGACAATATGCAGCAAACCCGGATGAAGTTCTATCCAGTGACCATAGACATTTTTCAGCTTTCCGTAAAAATCTGAAAATCCTGTTCCGCCCACAAGGGTCAGCGGATATTTTCGCAGAGAACCGTCAGCATATTTATTGGCAAATAAAAATGAAGCCAGTTCGCCGCTGTGATCCGGATGAAGGTGGCTGAAAAAAATAAAGGAAATCTCAAAAATGCTTGTATCTGCCTGCAACAGCCGGGACATGATGCCGGGTCCGCAGTCAAACACCAGATTTTCGCCGCCGGTCTCCATCAGCACGGAACAGGGATTCCGTCTGAGCGACGGAACGCATGTGCCTGAACCGAGTATGGTCACACAGATGCCGTTTTTCTCTAAATTCATAGCATATTACAAGTTCCGACCGAAACCGTCCTCCGGAAACCGAGTTTTTTTGATAAACCCGATTTCTGATAAAAATCAGAAAGTTGCTGTCTGAAGGGGCAATTTGCCCCCTCAAAATACTCTCTTTGCCCCATTGATTGTTTCTACAGTTTTATGGGAATGAATAGCAAATTTTTTTAAAGAAGTTCTTTTGAAATTTTTTAAAAACATATCAGCAAACCGCAAAGGAGATATAATGGATTCAGCATATTGTCAAAATTCTCTCAGAAATGCCCGCCTCCGAATATCCGCTTTATTTCTCAAATTTATCGTTGTTATGCTGTTGTCTGTCAGCGCCTGTTCCTGTATCTCAGTTACAGAAACAGAAAATTTTCAGAGCGTTTATTCAAAACAGCTTATTATACATAAAGTCGGTCTGAAAAACAATGATATTGACAGGAAACGAAATAAAAATTCCGAACAAAATGAAAATACAGACGAAAATGTATTGCAACGATTTCTGTATGATGCTCATAAAAATTATCATCATAAAAATTCTGATTTTTATGCGCGATATTCAGAAAAATTCGGCATCGCCTTTGACGGCACAGAGAACAGAGATTTGCTGATGACAGCGGATGAATGGCTGGGAACCGGATACCGTCTGGGGGGAGAATCCAAAAGCGGAATAGACTGTTCCGCGCTGGTTCAGGTCATTTGCAAAAAGGTTTTCGGCGTCAAAATAAGCCGGACCGTCAGCGAAATATTCAAAAAGGATTTGAAACCTGTTGAAATAGAATCATTGCAGCCGGGCGATATTCTGTGTTTCAAAAGCAAAGGCAGAAAAATTTCGCATAT
Source organism: Desulfatirhabdium butyrativorans (assembly GCA_022736535.1). Lineage (GTDB taxonomy): Bacteria > Desulfobacterota > Desulfobacteria > Desulfobacterales > JAIFKL01 > JAIFKL01. The sequence continues at coordinate 4,495 of DZCT01000228.1, forward strand.
CGGCATGTATCTGAAAGATGAGAAATTTGTCCATGCAAGCCGCAAACGGGGCGTCAGCATTAACGCCCTCAGCGAAAATTATTACCGGAAAAGATTTGCCTTTGCCGGACGCGTGGCTGGGTCGCGGTCAGTAAAAAAAACATTCACATCAAAGCTCGGCAAATAATCGTCAGGAGTTACGCAGTTGTGATTCTCGTTTTTCTCGTTCTCACGCGGAGCGTGGGAACGTCCCCGTCCGTTCCGGGGAGGACGCGGAGCGTCCGGGCTGCATTCCCACGCGGAGCGTGGGAACGAGAATCAACTGCGTAATCAACTGCGTAATCAACTGCGTAACTCGTACAAGTTATCCCGGATTTCTTTATTCCATGAAAAAGCCCGGAGTATATTTACAATCATGCAGAGCTGGAATATCCGCATTGCACAAGTTGCCGGATGGCAGGCTTTCGACAGATTTCCCCAATTCATATAATTTTTCAGGGGCAACATCCGCTCCGTTGGGCCAGCAAACGGTATTCAAATCAATAAAAAAGTTTTTGAAATATGTCTTATCTTTCAAAGGGGAAAAGACCCCTTTTCTTTTTACATAAGATTCAAAATCAACCGCCTTTGTCTGACCGTCGTTGAAAGTTATTTGAATCAGATAATCTTTCAGATACACGGCATCAGTTACATGCAGTATAAAATCTTTCATGTCAACTCCTAACGTAAAGGTTTTATCCAGTTCAGAGGCATATCGCTGACAGACCTTTCCCAGTTTTTGTGCAATTCGTCCTGATTCAGTTCTGTCCATTCTTTGACAAGTTTTAATGCTCTCGGCGGCATTGCGCCTTTGATCAATTCTCCGTCAAGACTGAACATACAGTCATTTCCATCATATTGTGCATGAAAATGGGGCGGCGGATGGTCATCATAGTACATATAAATGACAATTCCAAAAAACATTGATATTCTCGGCATAATTTTTTATCTATCCTTATATTACCCTATATTACCCTTGTCGGAACCCCGGCAGCAGTGACATTGTCAGGAATATCTTTATTGACAAAACTGTGCGCGCCGATAACGGCATTTTCTCCGACCGTAACGCCGGGCATGATAACACTGTGACTGCCGATTCTGCAATTCTTTTACAGTTTGCCGCCGGCATTGCAGAACGGTGATGCACAAAAACAGATTTCAGAACCCTCTTATTTCACTCAGATTTTTCCTTGCAGCCTCGCCGATGCTGCCGTAAGGGGAAATTTCAAGCACCTGTCTGAAACATTGAACTGCCATGCGGTCATTGCCCCGCTGACGATACAGGATGCCGAGATTCAGACGCGCCGGAATAAAATATTCGCTCCTTTCCAGTATTTTCTTATAAAGTTCTTCCGCGGCGGCAATTCTGCCGAGATTGTGATATTCAACAGCTTCATTGAACATGATCACAATCTGATTGTTCACCTCGATGTTGAAAATCGCCGAAAGCCCTGCCTGACCGATTAAAAACAGGATGGGGGCTTTAATCAGTCCGATCAGTGTGATGCCGGCAGCCGCAGGCAGTGACATGCTGAACAGGAATTTGTCTTTATAGCTGATTTTTATATCGGTGAAAAATCCGTAACGCATGATTTCTTTTATCAGCTTTATAATATCTTTTCCATGAACCGTGTAGGAATTTTGAGTGTAATTCGTAAAATCGCCGGTCTGTGCGTGAAAATTGCCGAGGGTTCTGTCATAATCCTTGCGGGCTTCCGGGTTTGAAAGAATCTTGTAGGCATGAGTGATTTCTCTGAATTTTTCACTGTCGCCTTTTGAAATATCCGGATGGGATTGCTTTGCCAGCATCCGAAAAGCTTTTTTTATTTCTTCGGCGCCGGCATCCTCTTTTATGCCGAGAGTATGATATAAATTTTTCATAGATAACCGTCTTCCTGTTTCCGCACGCTGCATGAAAATGTCACTCCGGAGTCTGAAAAAAGGGCGGAGCGTTTTTTTGATTTGGCGATTTGATAATTTTTGAAAAGGGATTTTCGGCTGCTGACGGGAGATTTGACAGTTTCTGAAAAACTGCCAAATCCTTAACTTGCTTATATTGATGTTCAAAATGGTGCCTGGGGCGAGAATTGAACTCGCACGACCACTGAGGATCAAGGGATTTTAAGTCCCTTGCGTCTACCTGTTCCGCCACCCAGGCATTTTAAATAATCAACAATTTCTTATTTATCTTTTCACGTAAAACTTGTCAAATACTATTTCATCTGATAATGAATTTTTCATGCAGAACTCATCTTTAAACCCATTGTTGATTCTTGCGTCCGAATCGCCGCGGCGCCGGTATCTGCTGGAACAGGCGGGTCTTTCTTTTTCCGTCATTCCCAGCAGCTTTGATGAAAGTTCCGTGCCGATGCAGTCGCCTGAAATTTATGTAAAAATTCTGGCAGAGGCCAAAGCCGGAAAAATATCTGACGCATACCCGGAAAGCTGGGTCATCGGCGCAGATACGGTTGTGGTCATCGGTGATGCCGTACTGGGGAAACCGGATTCAAAAGCCGAAGCCCGGTCCATGCTGAAACGCCTCAGCGGGCAGGTCCACCGTGTTTTTACAGGATATGCCATATACTGTAAAGCAAAAAATGTCAAATTCTCAGAAACTGTAAAAACAGACGTGCTGTTCAAAAATCTGACGGATCAGGAAATTGAATGGTACATTCACACCAAAGAGCCTTTTGACAAAGCCGGCGCGTATGCCATTCAGGGACTCGGCACTTTTCTGGTCAAAAGCGTCAGCGGGTCATATACCAATGTTGTCGGTCTGCCGGTGTGTGAGGTTATAGAATTTCTGATAAAAAACGGGGTGTTGAACAGGGCGTTTGCCAAAACCTGAGACAAGCCCCGCAGGGGCGTAATATTTGTAGAAGGCTTAAAACCTGTTACCATCCTTTCAATCCGGACAGAGACACCCGGATGATTCGGAAATACACAGCCGGCGAGATCAGCGATTATGAAAACAGGCTCGTGGAAAATTTCAAAAAAATGCTGAACGACGCCAATAATACTGATCCACTTTTGTTTTTTTTTGCCGCAGACACACACAGACGCACACAGACAAATATCTGATACCGATTCGCTTTCAGGAATGCAGAAATCTGTTCCCGGCCCGGGCGTTGCGTTTTCCGCTGCTGTAGAACGCCCCGGTTTAAAACAGATAAACCCGTTTTACCGAATGCGGAAAACATCCATTTTGAAAGCGAATTGGTATGAAAAAGGGATACGGCAAACATGCAAAAAATATGCCGTAAAAAACCAGAAGTGGATCAGTATATCAGCAGAAGAATGCAAATAAGCATCGGATCAGTATAACCTTATTTTTCTCTTGACAATCCGATACGCCTGTATTATTTTCCTTCAATCGGGTCGGAATGAACATTCATTCCGAAAACGGA
>DZCT01000229.1:0-1419 GCA_022736535.1 Desulfatirhabdium butyrativorans
CCGGTATTATTTCCACTGTTGCAGGGAACGGCGGATGGGGATTTGACGGAGACGGGGGGCCAGCCGCCGCCGCAATGCTTAATTCTCCACAAGGCGTAGCCGTTGACAGCAACGGCAATCTCTATATTGCTGATTCCGGCAATAACCGCATCCGCAAGGTTGTTAGCGGCGGTTCGTCCGGAGGCGGTTCGTTTGTCCGTATGTTGCCTTCATGTTATACGCCCGGAACCCCGCTCACCGTAATGCTCGATGTGGTGCCTTTATCAACCACCAACAGTTATTCGGTTGTAGAAATTCCGCCTTACGGATGGACAGTTTCCCCGGATAGCATCAGCGATGGCGGACTTTATGTTTCGGCTACGAACAAAATCAGCTTCGGCTTTTTTGACAACATTGGCCGCACGCTGGCTTATACCATCACCCCGCCGGCGACAGACGTCGGCGACTCATTTTTCAGCGGAACAGTATCGGCAGACGATGTAAGCACAGACATGGACATCACAGGGCAGATTGTCATCAGCTCCTGTCCGCCGAGTTCACTTTATCATCCCGCTGATAAAAATATGGATTTCAGCATTTCAAGCAGAGAATTCGTGAATTACGGAGCGGCATGGAGAATCGGCAGAACATGGGATGTTCCGCCTAATCCCATTCCGATGGAGTATGCAATGGTTGCACTTCTCTTATTCATAAGAGGAGAGGGATATCAAAATGACCCCGGTGCCGGAGACTGTCCTTTCTGCTGGGTGAGTACTGTCTCAAAACGATCTGCGAGGGAGGGGGAATCTACGGCTGTAAGGCAACTCCCGGAAGGTTATCAGGCAGGTCAGGCATTTACGGTATCTATTGTGGCAACACCGAGTTCCGATGTGCTGGGTTACGCTCTCGAAGATCAGATACCTGCTGGCTGGACAGCTTCGGCGATAAATGAGGGCGGTGCATTCGATAAAGCCGCTTCCAAAGTGAGATTCGGACCTTTTACAGGTCATAGCCCAAAAACGCTGACATATCAGGTTGCACCGCCCGCGGATGCCAAAGGATCATACACATTCAGCGGGGCAGTCACTTTCGGCGGTAAAAGCCAGCCGATTACCGGGGACGCTTCTGTAAAAGAAGGGATCGCAGCAACAACGACAACAACAGTCGTTACGCCGACAACGACAACAACAGTTATTACGGCGACAACGACAACAACAGTTGTTACGGGGACGACAACCACCACCACTCTTTCTCTGACACTCGGCTACGACTCGACACCCAAGCCCGGCGCCGCCATTGATGTCGGAAGTGCGAATGTGGGTGTTTCTGTCAGCAAAACATTAAGCATCAGCGAAACCGGCAATGCTGAATTGAAAGTTACAAGCCATGCTCTCTCCGGCGCAAATACAGGCGATTTTTCGGTTACGCCGGCAACTTTAA
>DZCT01000229.1:1519-7917 GCA_022736535.1 Desulfatirhabdium butyrativorans
CAAAAACCGCTTGCAATATCGCCGATTACCGGTTAATTGTAATTAACAGATTTGAAATCCTGTTAATCCCCAAAATCCTGAAAATCCCGGTTCAGACAGTGTGGTGAGTAGGAGAAAATAATGAGTCGTACAGATAGCAGACGGGCAACTCCGCCGAACACAACTATTCGTATTAATAAAAGATATATTGTTGACGAACAGGGAAATCCCAGAGAAGTCATTATTTCTTATGCCGATTTCCTGAAGATCGGGGAAATATTGGGCTTGGATTTGGATGACGAAGCCGTGAATGATCTCCGGCAGGCGCAGGCAGACCGGAAGAGCGGCAGGAAAGATCAGTATGTGGAACTGGATGATATCTGATGAGCAGAATCATTGTCCGTAAAAGAGCCGTCAGATATTTGCAAAGGCTTCCGAAACCTCAGAAGGAACGGGTCAAAACCGCACTCAGAGAGTTGGAAAATAAGCCTCTGGAATTTCCGGGCATAAAAACAGATGCTCGGAGAATGGGCCGGCTGGCACAGAATACGAATCGGAGATATGCGGGTCATTTTCTGGTTTGATGAAGATGAGGATATTGTCTATATTGATCACATCGGTTACAGGGGCGATGTTTACAAAAAAAGATGATGAAAGCTCATTCTGTACGGGGATTCGTAAGATTTCAGGATGACCGGGATTGAATCCCGTAATCCTCAAAATCCTGAAAATCCCGGTTCAGACAGTGTGCGGAGAGGAGATATGAAGAATTTATATACTGCTATCATCAAAAAGGACGGGGACTGGTGGGTGGGCTGGATAGAGGAAGTCCCGGGAGTGAACTGTCAGGAAGCCACTCGTGAGGAACTGATGGAAAGCCTTAAAATAACGCTGAGGGAGGCTTTAGAATTCAACAGGCAGGAAGCAGTCACAGCCGCGGGAAATGATTATTAGGCAGAACAGATCGCAATATGAAACGGACCCGATTCATACGCTGGCTCCGTTTTCAGAACTGCGAACTTCTCAGAGAGGGCAGCCGCCATTCGTGGTGGTACAATAAGGACTCAGGCAGACGGTCTGCGGTTCCGAGACATAGTGAAGTCAATGAGATTCTTGCAAAAAAAATCTGCAAAGAACTCGGAATACCATTCCCCTAATCCTTTAATCAGGCTTCAGGCTTTGACGCCGACAACTCCCGCAAAATATAAACGGCTTCTTCCAGACCGATACGGGCGTCGCCGCTGACATCGGCATCTTTGTATAAATCCAATGCCTTTTCAATGACCGCCCGTATCGCCAAAATAAAATCCGCCAGATCAATCTTGCCGTCGTCATTCACATCCCCGGGCAGAATTTCGGGACGCAGGCTTACATCAAGACGAGCGGCATTTCCCTCAAGTACAACTACATCTGAAACCGTGAGTGAGCGGTATCCGGGCGCGGAAAAATTCAGTTCGTAAATGCCGGGGAGCAGTATCCGGTGATAATCCCCGACATCCGAATCCGTATAAACATCGTGAGCAATGCCGGAAACGGAAACCGTTGAATCCAAAGGCTTTCCCGTAATGCTGTCCGTGACGATTCCCCGCAGACCTCTGAGACTCCATTCCATATACGCCAGCATTGCCTCCCGGTTGTCATTCCAAAGGGTTTCGATTTCCGAAAAAGCGGGCCACTTGTCATAGCCCAGTTCAATGGTCACTTCATTGCAGCCGATCCAGACGTATTTCCAATCCTGCATTCCGCCTTTGACATGATACCAAGCCGCGCCGTTGGTGATTCCTTGTTCAAAATCACTGCTGTTTTTCATGGGCAGATTCTGCGAGGTATAGCTCAGAGCCATTTGAATGAAAAGCGCATCATCGGGAGAGGCTGTATAAACCGAATCAAATTCGGGGTTTGAATCATAAGGATAATTCACGACCAAATCCCCGCCATGAAGATTTGCCGAAAGCGCCGGCGAATGGGCAAACGCCCAGTTCATAATATGCTGTATTTCGGTGGGGCGTCCGCTGACCGTATTCACCGGATCATGATATTGGTCAGGAAAACTGCGGTTGAGGTCTTTGTTTTGGGCATTGTAGCGGTTTTGACTCACGTAGCCGTCCGGATTCATCAAGGGCATGATCCATATTTCGACTTCATTCACCAAATCAGTGAAACGCTGATCCGTTCCGTAATTATCCGTGAGCAGATGAATGAGATTGAGACAAAGTTCCATTCCCACAGGTTCATCGCCGTGCATGGAAGCAATGTAGTGGAACTCCGGTTCGTCTTCCTCCGCGTCCGCATTGTCGGAAATTTTCATAAACCAGAGCGGATGTCCCAGCGTGGAGTCGCCGATGTTGTAAAGACGGCATAAATCCGGGTGCGCCGATTCAATCTGCTTGAGTTCGGATTCGAGTTCCGAAAGGCTGGGATAGCCTGTGAGCAAGCGGGAATCCCGTTTGATCCGGTTGGGGATGACGGTTATATCGTATCCGAGTTTTCGGAGATCATCGAGCTGGTCGGAAAACATATATGCCCGTGCGGTGGTTCCCCGCAGGCTGTCAATATCCACGTCCATTTGAAACAGACGCGTCAGCGCGGCGCGGTCAAGGTTGCGGATTTGCACTTGAAGCAGTTCCGCGCCGGAGGCATACGCCACGCGGAAAGCTGCTGTCAATACCAATAAAGTAATCAGATAGTTAAGATTTCGTTTCATAAGTTTGTAATTACCGTGTTGTTTTTAGCCACGAATGGACACAAATGTTTTCACGAACAGAAGCACACGAATTGAGAACGTCCGGAGTGCTGAAATGAGCGCAGCGAATTTTAGCACAGTGTATGTATGCTAAAATTTCATTTTAGCACTCCGGATACGGACGCAGAGCGTGGGAACGAGAGGTGCAGGGAATTTTTTTATCATTCATTCGTGTTTTTTCATTCGTGAAAAAGTTAGTGTTCATTCGTGGCTAAAAAAAGTTTCAGATTTCCAGTCCGCAGTGTTTCACAGCAGATTCATCCAGCATTTTCGGCAGCCCCCCGCAATCAGCCGGAACAAATCCCAGCGACTTCTGCCACACTTCATCATCTTCCATGCAGAAATAAATCGGCACCTCCGGCGCAAATTCTCTGATCCGTGCAGCCATTTTTGCGTAAAGCGCAATGCGGAGCGGTTTGAAATAACGCATCTTCCCGTCAAGACCTGTGATAAATTCGCCGTAAACAATTTTGGAATGGGGAAAACGCTTTGAGACAATCGCTTTCAAATCCGGCATAAAGCGAAAAGTGCCGAGACTTATCCACACAATGTTTTTCGGCGAGACCTTGGAAAAAAGCCGCGCCACGACCTGCATGTAGTCATTTTCACAGCCTTCATACAGTATCATGGGATCAAAATGAAATGCCAGCGGATAGCCCCACGATTCACACGTTGCGGCTGCCGAAAGCCTTGCGGAAAGCGGCGCTGTATTGCGCTCCTCGCTCTGAATCACCCGCTCGGTATTTAATGACCACGCCACAACAGTTTTGCGGTTATGACGGAGATGCTTCAACGCGCCGACCGCGACAGTCTTGGTTTTCAATTCCAAGACTGCGCGGGACTGTCCCGCAAACTTCGGCACCAACACTTCAGAAAGACCCGAAAATCTTTCCCAGATCAGACTGTCCGTAAATTCTCCGGTTCCGATTCTTGAGATTTCTTTTTCCGCAAACAGGCTGTCCAATTCTGTCAGCATTTCCTGATGATTGACAAAATACTGAAGCGCCGGCGGATGAAAATACGACTGTAAAATGCAGTAGGAACAGTCCATGACGCAGAAAGTGCCGATGTGCAGAATTTTATATCCGCAGCAGGTATAATGCCGCGTCCCAGGACATTTTCTGACAAACGCGCCTTTATTCCGCGTGAGAAAAAGAACTTCCTTGCCTTTCTGAACCGGATCATCAGCCGAAGAGACCGCCTCGAAAACGCTGCCAGCATCGTCCACAAGCTCACAGGGGGCATTCAGGCGCGATTGAACAGCGAGCGTTTCGGGCGTCTCTGCAACTTGCCGGTCTATGTAAATTTTAGAAATATCGGGCATCGGTGATGCGGCTCCCTTCAAATTTTATGTGATATGCACGGTGGACACGCTGCGCTTAGTCCGCCCTACGGTTTAAAACCTTTCATCATTATCTGCACGAGTTCCAGCAGTTTTCCCGCACTCATGCCTTCGGAATAAGGCAAAATATCTTCCGCATTCATGGAGAGCAATAAAGAAAGCGTATTTCGGAGATGTCTTTCGGCTGCATCAGATTTTCCTTCCAGTTGCATCAGATTTCCCAGCGAAAAATGCGCCAGCACAAATTTCGGGTCAAGATAAAGCGCATGATGAAACGATTTGACCGCTTCTTTCAAACGTCCCTGTTCCTGACAGACAGTTGCCAAAAGATAGTGATAAGCGGGCTTGAGTTTTTCAGCGGCTATTGCCTTTTTGCAGAGATTTTCCGCTTCATGCAGTTTCCCGCTGTTGGCTAAAGCAAGGGCTTTCGGATAAAAGTCCTGCTCTGAGTTCTTCAATATCTCCCCCTCTCCCCCGCCGACAAATCCCCCCTGCCCCTCTTCAAAAAAGGGGGCCCGGCTGAGAACAGACAGCGCTTCCCCCTTTTGCAAAGGGGGATTAAGGGGGATTTCTCTTTCTAAAGGGGGACCGAGGGGGATTCTGACATCAACGGCACGGCAGGGCGGGGTCAGTTCCCCGCCGACTGATGCAGGCGATTTCTGATAAACATCAATTTGCCGGAAATGACTGGGGGCTGCCTCCGGTTTTGCCGCCTCCGTTTTTCTGAAGACCGTTATTCCCGAAAAATGAACCGGAGAAAACCGGGAATTTTGAATATAGGGCGATTCGCTGGGACTCGATACCAGCCAGCCTTTTTCCGAAAGCGAAAGGAAAAACCTCCGGATAATCTGATCTCTCATCTCCGCGCCGAAATACATCAGCACATTCCGGCAGAAAATGATGTCCATGCCGCGGCTGTCTGTCAGCGAAAAAGGAAAAGGATAGGCTTCCTCTGCCAGATTATGCTGCTGAAATGTGACCATTTTTTTCACAGAAGGCGAAATTTCAAAACAGCCGTTTTCTCTTTTTTCAAAATATCTTTTTGTCATATCTTCAGACATGCAGCGAAATGACCAGTTTGTATAAATGCCTGATTTTGCTTTTTCGAGAAAGGAGGCATTGATGTCGGTTCCCAGAATTTTGATATTCCATGATTCCCAGTCCGGCAATATCCGGCTGATAAGCATTGCCAGCGAATACGGTTCTTCGCCGGTGCAGCAGCCTGCGCTCCAGAACCGCAGATATTTTCCTTTTCCGAGACGCGAGACAATCAGTTCCGGCAGTATCTGCTCTTCCAATGCCCGGAACAGATTTTTGTCACGGAAAAAATAGGTCTCGCCTATGGTAAGATATTTGACGAGTATATCCAAGTTTTTGGTTTCAGGATGAGACAAAATCCGTTGAATACAGGATGCCGGATCATCGGCAATTCCGTATTCCCGGGAGATGTCAGGGGCAGCAGCCTTTATGCCGCGTCTGAGGTCCTGCCATCGGTTTCTGGGAAAATACAGGCCGGTTTTGGCGTGAATAAATTCACTCAACTGAGAAATGAGATAATCGGAAATGTCTATGGTCATATCGCTGCATCCCTGTTTTCTGACAGGGAGATGGCGGTCATCTCTCTGTCAGAAAAAAACTTCCGAATATTATAGATAATAACGGTATTCCCATTTATTTTCCCCACGCCTTCAATATAATTTTCCATTTCCGGGAAAATTTCTCCGCCTCTGTCTAACTGATGTCGGGGAAAAGTAACAATTCCCTCCACCGAATCCGCGACAAAAGCGACGGTGTGCGAGGCGATGCGGCACAATATGATCCGGTCAGAAAGTTCGATTTCACGCTCCGGCAGACGGAACTGCCTGCGAATATTGACGACCGGGATGATTTTTCCCCGCATGTTGATTAAACCGAGCAGCATCTCCGGGGCTTCGGGAAGCGTAATCAGCTCCACAGCCCGGATGACTTTCTCCACTGCGGAAAGCTCCACGCCGTAGCGCTGGTTTTCAATCGTAAAAATGAAGCAGTTGTTTGTCATTTGACCTTAGGGGGGTTAGGGGTTAGAGGTTCGGGGTCAGGGGCGCGGCGGCACACCGCGCCCCCACAGTTCTTTATTTGAAAGCTTCTATACTGGCGATGTCTTCCGATTCCCCGTTTCTGACCTGTGTAAGAATAACAGGATAGACAAAGTTGCGGTCTGTTCCGTAAATTTCCTTGCCGATAAGTTTCAGCGGTCCCCATACGGTGTCAAACTCGGTAGTCTCCAAAATTTTCAAAACTTGGTAGTGATATAGTATCGGTGATTTCTTTTTTAATCATATTGTTATGATCATG
>DZCT01000230.1 GCA_022736535.1 Desulfatirhabdium butyrativorans
CGGCGACGGTGTATTTGTAAGTCTTTCCCGCGCCGTGATCCGCCACATAAAGCGTTTTGCCGTCTGCTGTGCCGATAATGCCGTTGGGACTGGTCATATCAGCGACTACCCGCAGGACATTATCCCGCTTGGGCGTGAGATAATAAACATGCTCGCCGTCCTGTACTAACGACGTTCCGAAATAAAGCGGATCGGAAAAATAAACCCCGCCTTTGGGATCAATCCAGAGATCATTCGGCTCATTGAATGTCTTATCGCTGTACTTATCGGCAAGAACAGTAACATTTTCATCCATAGTAATGGAGACGAGCCGTTTGTTTATACCCTCGCAGGCAAGCAGATTGCCGCTTTTGTCAAAGAAAAGACCGTTTGCGCCGCCGGTGTTCGTTTTGAATGTTGTCAACTGCCCTTCTGTTGACCATTTATAAATCTTATTGGCAGTAATATCGGAGAAAAAGACATTTCCTGAAGCATCGGCAGCCGGACCTTCGGTGAATATGAAGGTAGTTCCTTCGGCGATCTTCGTTATTGTCCCGGCAGTAACACCCTCGCTGCTGCTGCCGCCTGTTACGGTAATCGTCCTGCTTGTACTTTCGCCGGTTCCGTTAGCATTGGTTGCGGTGAGAGTTACAGTGTAGTCGCCCGCCGCTGTGTAAGTGTGAGTCGGATTCTGTGATGTATTGGTGGATCCGTCCCCGAAGCTCCATGACCATGACGTGGGGGTTCCGGACGAGGAATCCGTGAAGCTCACGGCCTGATTAGCAGTCGGCGTACTCGGAGAGAAGCTGAACCATGCGTATGGAACTGCGGTCGAATCTGCGGTAAAAAAGTCGTCCGTATTGTGGATAGTTTCGATTTGAGGGTCTGTCTTTAATTTCTCAGAATACAGATACCCATATCCCTCGCAGTCAATTCTACCCCATTCATACTTTGCCAGAATCGGTAGCAGTTGCGCCTTCTGTGCAGCAGTCATGGTTTTGCTCACCTGCACAAAGTTGTTCGCATAGTTATAAATGATCTCGCCGTCTAATTCTCCGTAACGCCTTGCCAGTTCCAGCACGGTTGTCAAATCAACGGATGATTCTGTCATAAATCTCCTCAATTGCGTAGAGATAAGTCTTCTTGTAGTTACAATTTCATACAGATCATTCCGCTGGATGTCCACCAAACCCGTTACTAATGCCTTCTGAGTCGTATCCAGAACATTGAGAAAATCAGTCCCTACATCGGCAGTCAAACTGCTCGATATAGTAACAGTTCCCGGCGCCGCCACCATTGCCGGCATATCTTTCATGTAAAAAGACCCGAAGTAGGTTCCCTGACGTTCAGGACAGAAATAAGTGTCTGCTTCCACACCGCCGGCATACCAACTGTACATCTCGCTGGTGTATGTGCTTACTCCGACACCCATGGACAATGCCTTCCACTCGTCATCCGTCGGTTTATGCCAATTTGTTATGCCGCTCGCTTTAAGGGCGTCAAGTTGAGCTTTCTGTTCTGTGCTCATCCCCCTTAATATGGTTCCGAGCGCACTTGCCCGATCATAACTGATCTGTCCGTCAAGTTCATACAGGTCAGCCGAGTAAGCCATCACTTTGCTTCTGACCAAGCCCGTACTTCCGGTCGGAATGTCTCCTTCCAGCAGTCTTACGAATGCCTTTACCAAAGGAAGCCGCCCATATCCGTATTCGGCGATCTGTTCTGTCTGAGTTTTTTCCAAATTTATCAGAATCGTCCGTTGCGCCTCAGTCAGAATATTCCACATATTATAAGCGACAATTGTTACAAACGCCGTATTATGTCCCAATAAGCTGGGATCGGTATCCCGCAGATATTGGAATCCGGAAAAATCAGCCACTTTTCCGGGCGGCAGAAAGGTGTTGGAGCAAAGATCGCCTGTGAGGAAAGCCATTCCGTCAAAAGCAATCGTATTGCCCTGAGCTAAGTCAGATATTGCCTGTTCAATCGAGATTTCGCCGCCGCCCTGATCCCCGCCGCTGTCGTCATCATTTCCGCCGGAATACTTTGCGTTACATTCATCCCGGCAATAGCGGCGGTCTCCGCATGACAATGCCGAAGAACCGTCGCAGTACAACTTACATTCCGCCTCGGAACTGGTATTGAGCGCCGCAGAATAATCTCCGTCGGGACCGAGCGTTGACGGCGCAGTTACCGTGATAAAATCGGAATTGGAACTGAAATCTTTCTTGGCGATGCAATTATCCCGGCAAGTCGTGCGCCCCGCAGCATCAGTGTCCATGCAGTCGCAGCAGTTCTTGCATTCGCCTTCATCCTTTGTGTTGTTGAGGCATTGAGTTGCCTCATAAGCCAAAGCCTCGGAAAAGCAGTACCCGCATACAAAGGCTGTTCCGAAAGACAAAATACCGACAAGCATTAACGCATATCCAATAATTGTTTTTTTCATAATATCCTCCATGTTCAATCGGTTTGGATGGTTGTTAAAAATTCTTAATTAATCCGGTTGGTATAATCACCTCCTTTTTGTAGGCACAGTATAAGAAAATGCTACTTCGCCGTTTACATGACCGTCCTTTTCATCTTCGGGCAGAAAAGCACGGATGTAGTCAACCTTTATGCCGTAAGATGAGACCGTTGCTCGGACATGCCCGGAGTTGGGCAGTTTGTCTCCTGTGAGAAAAGCATCGGCGTTATACAGCGAATAATAAGGGTCTCCGGGCATAGGGCATGTCTGATACACAATGCCGTCCAATTCCTGTCGGACAAAAATATGGTCATGTCCCTGAAAAAATATGCTTACCCGGTTATCAACCATCAGTTGATGAATGGTCTTTTCCCAATTCGGACGATATGTTTTCAGATTTGCCGAATCTCCCCATTCTCCGCTGTTTGCCACATCCGTACCGCCTCGGGATTCGCCGTGAATATGGTGCATAAATACAAACTTGTACTTTGCAGCGCTTTTTTCCAGCGTTTCTTTGAACCAAAGGTACTGTTCATCGCCGATAGTCGAATCCCAGAAGATTTTTGTGTCGCCGTGCGGATCACTCATGGTTGTCCAATAAGGATCAAGCGCGACAAACAGCGCATCTCCCCATGTAAAGGCATAGTAGTTTTGTCGTTTTCCGATAAAGTCATATTCCTGAATATTGCCCGTATAAAAATCATCAGGCTCTGGGTTGGGATAGTACAGCTTTCTCGCTTTTGTTGACCATATCGGAATAGTGTTTTCGGTTCCGTCCAACAGCCAGCCGTATTCCAATTCATGATTTCCGATCACCAAATAAGTCGGCGCAGATTTCGACGCATAATTAAAAAAGGGTCTTTGGGCAATGTACAAATTCTCGATCTTCTGATAATCGGGATCCGTGACTTTGCTTGACCTGAAGGTATCGCCGAGATCAAAATGAAGATCGGGTTTGTCGAGCGCAAGATTTTTCATGGTTTGCTCATAAAGCGTGGGATCGCAATGATGAACCGTTCCCAGATGCGAATCTGCAACTATCGTAAAAACAAAGGCTTCTCCGGCGCTTTTTTGTGTGCTGAAAGAATAGTCTTCCCCAGCGGAGAACTCGGATTCAGAGGGAGTTTTGTAACGGATTCGATAGAAATAGCGCGAGGATGCCTCAAGGTTGCCTATTCCTACGGTTGTCGGGACTCCGGCGGCAAGCGTCAGATTTTCCGTTTTATTTTCATAGACGCCTTCTTCTTTGCCGTATTCTATAAATGCTTCCGTATTTTCCTGTGCAACGATATTCATAAGGATTGATTTATCTGTCGCTCTTCCCGGAATGATCGAGCCGTTGAATGCAGTCGAAGAGGTAGTCGGTTCGCCTGAAACTGTGTAAAGAATATAAATAAGTTCCGCTAATCCGATTTTGCCGTCTCCGTTGACGTCCGCTTCTTCACGAATAATAGATGAGAGATTCATCCCAGCAAGAATTCTGAGACACAATATCGCATCTTTCAAATCCGTATAACCGTTCCCGTCAATATCTCCTTTTTCGGAATCGCCGCCGATATTATAGGTATAGGCGACTTGTCCGTTTACACGCTCTTTGTTTTCGTCTTCAGGAAGAACGGCTTGAATATACTCTGCTTTTACCGTTGACTCGGACACGGTGACGCGAATATGACCCGAGCCGTTCACAATGTCTCCGTTAATGTAACCGCCTTCTTCGGCAAGATTTGCTTTGTCATATTCCCTGTTGGAGGGTTGAGGGCATTCCTGATAAACAACGCCGTCAAGTTCCTGTTTGACAAATACGTGATCATGCCCATGAAACAAAATACTGACATTTTTCTCGACCATCAATTGATGAATGGGCTTTCCCCATCCGGGACGATGGCTTTCAAAACCATCTGTATTATCCGCATTCAGTCCGCCCCATTCGTAATATTGAGCGACTTCGATTCCGCCTCTGGCTTCGGGGCCTGTGCCGCTGGTCAGATGATGAATAAACACGAATTTGAATTTTGCCTGACTTTGCTCAATCGTCTGTTTGAACCAGCGATATTGCGCTTCTCCGAGAGTCCAGCCCCAATTGTCCGTATTTCCTCCGGGCTTCGGATTCGTGTACCAGAAAGGGTCCAGAACAACAAACAGCGCATTTCCCCATTCATAAGAATAATAGCTGTCTCGGATTCCGATATAGTTTTCGGTAGTTGAACTTCCCGAATAAAAATCCCCCGGAACCGGGCATGGATAGCATAATTGACGGGCTTTGACAGACCAGACCGCAAGGTTGTTTTCATTGTCTTTCAATTCCCAGCCTAATTCGCCTTCATGGTTTCCGTTGACTAAAAACAGGGGCGCAGAATGAGCAATCATGCCGAAATAGGGACGATGGGCAAGAGGAGCCTGAAGCACCTGCTCATAGCTGTCGCGGAAGTATTTTTCCGTCATAAACGTATCCCCGAGATCAATATGAAAATCAGGATTGTCTTTCAGAGCATTCTGCAAAGCGATTTTGTAAACTTCCGCGTTGAAAGTGCTTTCCCCATAATGAGGATCAGCCTGAATTGTAAAAATGAATTCTTTGCCGGGCTGTCTTTGCGTATGAAAAAAATGTTCCTCCCCGGCAGTAAAATCCGATGCTCCGGTCGGACGCCATCTTATCCGGTAGTAATAGCGGCTGTCTGTCTGAAGATTGTCAACAAGAAATTCAATCGGAATATTTGCCTGAATATTCAAGGCAGTTGTCTGATTTGCATAATTTCCTGAAACTGATCCGTACTCGATATATGCTTCCATATTACTGTCTGAGAAAATACTCATCGCAACAGATTGATCCGTAGGACGGCCAAGCACAATATTCGGCTCCGATGCTCCGAATGCCGACATGCTTATCGTTTGGGCAAAGAACATAAACAATACAAAAACGGCTTTTTTTATAGATTTCATCGTATTCCTCTCCTATTTATATCGGGACATCTTTCCGATCCATATGATAATGCCTGTATAACAGATGAAGATGAACACAACATGAAGCAAAACTGAATTTTTCATTAATTTTCATTTTTTTTCGATTCCTTTTTCCTTACCTCGAATAATGCCTGTATATCAGATGAAAATGAACATAACATGAACCGAAACTGAATTTTTCATTAATTTTAAATTTATTTATCAAGAAACTTCATAAATCCCGGAGTGCAAAGTTCAAACAGCAGGGTGCAAAAAATCGCTCCGCTCTGTTTTTGCGATCCGGAAACAATTTCCGATCCGGTGAAATTCGATTTTTCTTGACCGTACAGCCCCGGTATGTTATTTTCTATTCGGAAATAAGGGAGCCGGAATTGCATATAGAAGAAAAAATTACCTGGCATCGTCTTTTGGCGATAGCGTTGACGGATTATTTCACGGATACAGCATATCAGGTGGAATCAGAAAAGGACCTTTCGGTCATACAGCAGTTTTTGGACATTCTTATTATCCGAAGGTTCGAGGGATATCTGCCGGAAGAATCCGCGGACGGTCTCGAAGAACTTGCGGAGCATAACCTGATGACTTACAAATCTCATCAGGAAGCTCTTGACGGATGGGCAATGAACGAACTGGTCGGGCATTATGTGAGTTACCGCAAATCAGTGAGTCCCAAGAACAAATTTGTTCCGGAAAAATGTTTCCGGCTGTATGCTGTCAGTACCCGGTTTCCGAAAAATCTTTCGGTCTCGGTCACTCTGAAGGAATATAAAAAAGGGATTTACGATGTTATATGGGGAAATCTCGGCATCCGGCTGATCGTTCTCAGCCGGGTGTCCCCGGACAGAAGAAATGCTATATGGCATCTGTTTTCCGCCATTCCGGAGGCGGTCCGTCAGGGTGCGGGTACTTACCGATGGCGGAGAAAAGACCTGAGTACCGTTATGAACACACTGTTCGTAAAATACAGAGCGGAGGGATTTGCCATGCCTTACACTGTTGAAGACTATAAAAGAGACATTGCGATGGATTACCTGGAGAGTCTGCCAGCGGATGAAGTTCTGAAACGCTATTCCGCGGAAGAAGTGCTGAAACGCTATTCCGCGGATGAGGTGCTGAAACGCTATTCCGCGGATGAAGTGCTGAGACGTTATTCCGCGGATGAGGTGCTGAGACGCTATTCCGCGGATGAAGTGCTGAGACGTTATTCCGCGGATGAAGTGCTGAGACGTTATTCCGCGGATGAGGTGCTGAAAGCCCTTCTGAAAAACTGCTCTCCGGGAAAGCGAAAAAAAATAGAAGCTCTGATAAAAGCCTTGCAGGACACGGAAGATGAAATTTGAACATCAGTCTGCCTTTTCCCTGCGGGCGTCTAAGGATAAAATATCCGATTGTCTGCAAGGATATCAGGACCGGCTCCGGCTGCGACGGGAGATAATATTCTCAGCACCGGCATAAACTGAACATTTTATGTCATTCTGAGCGCAGCGAAGAATCTCCGTCTGAATGCGGGAATCCCGGAAAAGAGATTCTTCGCTGCGCTCTGAATAACATTTTCGATGATATTTGATAAGCAAGCCCTTCCGCAGGATGGCAGAGTTTGCAGATAAAACCGGTCTGCGCTGTTGCCCTGCGCCGTTCCTCCGATCATGCCGGATAAACAGTGTATCCGAACCCCGCCTGATGTCGTGTTCTTTTATTCGTGTTCATTCGTGGCAAAAAAAACACCGCACTTTTTTTCAGCCACGAATGAACACGAATGAACACGAATTTGTTACAAAAAACACGGACAGCCGGTCAAAAATATTCGTGGCATTTCGCTTTTCAATTCGTGTTCATTCGTGGCAAAAAAAACACCGCATTTTTAAAAGCGGTTTGAAGAAGCATTACATCCTGAAAATAAAGAATATTTCGATTTTCGGAGCGGGGCATAGGGGAATTTTGCGCTGCGGAAAGACTCCCGTTAGAAACATTGACAGGCTTATGAGTTTATGATATTAAATTACAATCAATTATAGGAGGTTATACAAATGCCGGAACTGTCAAGATTTTTCGGAATCATCATCAGGATGTTCTATGATGAACATGAGCCGCCGCACTTTCATGCTGAGTACTCAGGCAGGAAAGCATTATTTGATTTTGACGGGAATATCATTAAAGGAAGTCTTGAATCAAGAACAGCAACCAAACTTGTACGTGAATGGGTTGATCTTCATGTGTCAGAGCTTGAAGAAGCTTGGAAACTGGCAAGAGAGAGTCAGGATATAAAAAAGATCGAACCGCTGAAATAGGGGGAATATCATGTGGAATATGAATGATGTCATCAGTATCAGTTACAGAAAAAATTATACTTTTCATGTAGTTTTTGATAACGGCGCAGCCGGAAATATTGATTTGTCGGAATATATCAGAAAAGGTCCGATATTTAATCCGCTAAGGAACAAGGAATTTTTTAAGCAGGCAAGAATAGAAGGCGGAACAATATGTTGGCCCAACGGCGCTGATATTGC
>DZCT01000679.1 GCA_022736535.1 Desulfatirhabdium butyrativorans
AATTTCTCCGATCAGTTCGCCGTTCTCTGAAAGATAGGGTTTCCGAATATCTGAAAATATAAGATCATTTCGGTCAAACAGGGGACCGAGTTCGCTTATATCAATTCCTCGTGAGATATGTGCGGCAACCGGCGCAAAAATATCCCTGCCGTGAAAAGTTCGGCTTACAGACGGTAAAAAATAGGCGGCATTCTCCACACGAATGACGCGAGCCTCCGTGTTTTCCTCAAACAGCAGCGTCAGAACGCCGTTATTCGGCGCAAGAAAAATATGTCCCTTTGTCTCAACGGCAAGAATTGCCCGCCCGCTTCCCACACCCGGATCAACGACAACGACATGCACCGCACCTTCGGGGAAATATTTGTAAGCAGATTCAAGTGTATATGCAGCCTGAATCACATCTTGGGGATCAATGCTGTGCGTAATGTCAACAATGACTGCACAGGGATTGAGAGATAAGATAACGCCTTTCATTATCCCCGCGTAGGCGTCAGCAGTTCCGAAATCTGTGAGTAAAGTGATGATGGGCGTCATTGTCTGTCAGGAATGCTTCTGTCAGCAGTTTTAATTCTTCCAATTTCCGGCTGCGGAATTTGCAAACAAAAACTTGCCGGGATTGAGATGCACCACGAGGATTCCCGATACCACCAGCAGCAGCGCCAGCAGAATTGCGGGACTTACCGTTTCTCCCAGCAGCAGTCCTCCCAGCAGCACACCCGTGACCGGCATGATAAAAACAAAGGTGTGCATTGAAACCGCGCCGTATTTCTGAAGCATCCGGTTCCATGCCACAAAACCGAAAGCCGCCGTGATAACGCTGTTATACAGAACCGCCAGCAGAATATTTCCGTCCACACGGGAGATCATGACCTCATCCCATAAAAAGCCCTCCAGAAAAAAAAACGGCAGGGAAAAAATCATGGGATAGAGTACCAGATGAAAAGGCTGAAACATGCGGATAATTCTTTTGATGTAAATCGTGCTGGCTGCCCAGACAAACACCGCGATAAAAATGATAAAATCTCCGGTGCGGAGATCGCCTGTCATATCCCCTTTTTCCAGAAATACAAAGGCAACGCCTGCGAATCCCATGACAATTCCCCAGACTTTTCTTTTGGTAATTCTGTCCGTGGGGATAAAATAGTGTGCAAAAATAAGCACAAAAAAAGGCTGAAGATTCATAATCAGAGACCCGTGGGATACCTGCGTCTTGCTGAGACCGAGATGAAAAGCGGAAAGCTGGACAACAAAGCTTGCCGACAATATCAGTATGGGCAGCAACTGCCCTTTTTGAATGCCGAAAGGCTGGCGGGTTGCAACTGCCCACAGGAAAATGGCAAGCGAAGCCACAGTGAAACGGATCCCCGCGGCAGTGAAAGGTCCCAGTCCGAACAGGCTGACTTTGATGGCAACAGCGTTTCCCCCGAAAAGCACGCATAAAAAAGCGGCAAACAGAGCGGGTGAAAGGGAAAGTTCCTGATTTTCATTCAGATATTCAGTCATTGAAGTTACTCGGCATTTTCCGGAATTTTCAGAAATTCCGAAAAATCTGTAAGAGGATAAAAAAGGCAAAAACCCCCGGAGAAGATGACTCCGAGGGTTATTATTTATAATAATGCTATGTTACGGTGGTGATCCCAACGGGACTCGAACCCGTGTTTTCGGCGTGAGAGGCCGACGTCCTAGGCCGCTAGACGATGGGACCCTGCAAAGCACTCAGTGAAGATTTGC
>DZCT01000231.1:0-3085 GCA_022736535.1 Desulfatirhabdium butyrativorans
CTTTGCGCCCTCTGCGCCCTTTGCGAGAACCTTTTTTATTTCCGAAAAAGTCTATTGAATTGCAGAAGCAGACCGCCGGCCTGCCCCTGCAATGCCTGTACAGAAACCGGATTTTTGACGCAACATCCGGTTTCCATAATATATCGTCTCTGCTGAAGCGGCTTATGTTCCCATCGGCGCGACTTTTATTTCCACCCTGCGGTTCAGACGTCTGCCCGAATCGCTTTTGTTATCCGCAATGGGGCGGGTTTCGCCGTAAGCCTCGACCTGTATCCGGGAATCGCTGACCCCGCGCTGGACAAGCAAATCTCTGACTGCCTCCGCGCGGCGTCTCGACAATTCCATGTTTTTATCTTCTTTTCCCACGCTGTCGGTGTGTCCCTCGACAATGATGGAGGTTTGAGGATACTTCACCATAATGTCGGCGATGTGGTCAAGTTCCGAATGCAGTCCGGGCAATACGGTCGCCGAACCGGTTTCAAAGGTCACATCGCCTTTCAAACTGATGGCAAGAATATCGCCTTCCCGGGTGACCGCGGCAGCCTCGGAAGCTGAGAGCGCTTCGTTAAATTCTTTTTCCTGATCGTCCATCATTTTCCCGACGCCCGCGCCGGTTGCGCCGCCCACAGCCGCGCCGATAGCCGCGCCGGTCAGTGTGGACTGGGTGTTTCTTCCCGCGATCTGTCCGATCAGCGCGCCGGCAGCCGCGCCTGCAGCCGCACCGTAAGCTGCACCCTTGCCGGTTTTTGTCTCCGGTGCCGCGCAGGCTGTCAGCGCAAACACAGCGACAAGACAAAGTACAATCATCTTTTTCATCCTTCTTGTTTCTCCTTTTTGTTGTGTTAAATTGTTAAGTATAAAACAGACATAAAAGCAAGTTTCGCTTTTTCATGTCTGAAAAAAACGGCATTTAAGAGGTGATGAACCCGCTCCCTGTCATTCTGAGCGCAGCGAAGAATCTCATCCTTAACAAACCGGGATTCCTCGCTACGCTCAGAATGACAGTTCCGGAGAAAACTCCCCGACCCCTCATTTATTATGATATTGCTTTAAAATCGCAGCATTTTGAATATCTGTCCTTATATGATCCATAAGGGAGATCACAAGCTCATGGAGCTGTTTATATGTCTCTTTATCTATGACCGTATCTTCTCCGTGTGCGATTTCATTGCGCGCTTTCAACAGGCTTCCGTCAAGCAAGGGTTCGTTCATGATCCAAAAAGAATGATATGGCAGTCCGATGGTAGAAAAGATTGATTGTAAGACAGCGGACGAAAGATTTGATTCTGTGTCAATAACATTGTCTGTTGGTATAATCGCACGTTTGTTATTATTTTCTCTTATAAAATCAATCAATTTTTTCCGAACAGATATTTTTTTCGATTCTGATGCGTCTTTAAAATAACTGCGACAGACAATTGCCACAAAATTACTTTTCAATTCGCCTAATTTCAACTGCTGATGAGAAACCAGCTCAAGATAAAACATCGCAGCCTTCTTGGTAAATCCCTCCCAATGTGCGTATAAAATGGGAACTGCCGCCCGAAATAAAGCTTTTTTTTCGTGTTCACGCTTTTGTTTCTCTATGAGGAAATTGAGAGTTTGCAGTTCCTTTTTTCTCTCAGACAGATCGTAATCAATCGCTTCATTCAGTTCTGTCGTGCTTCTGATGTTCATTTGACAAACAAATCTCGTCCGAGCTTGACTGTTACCGGTATTCTGGCAGCCGCTGAAGTACGGGAAAGCGATTTGTCGGAAAATCCTTTTTTTGTCCAAAGGCCTTCATGCACTTCCTTTATCTTTTCAGGTGTGATGCTGAAATCAGGCTTCAGACAATGATAGCCGATGCCGATTGCCATTACTTCAAAGACAGAGACCAAGACTGCTCCTAAAGCATGTTTTTTGTTCGGATCGAATTTTTTAAAAGCATCTTCTCCGAGACTATCTGTCAACAGCTTAAAAGTCTTTCGGAAAGCCTTTTCCTCTTTTTTCTTGTCATAATCTTTTGAGCGGGCAATTGCCAGTATTTTATCTGTTAAAAATGATGCCAGATCGTTGATTTTCTTTAATTCATTGATATGAATAGCTCTTAACACAAGGAATCTTACCAGAAACTCAGGATTGGATTGTTCTTTAATTGCCTGTTCTGTCAAAGGGAGACATTCCTGAAAGTTCTCATCCTCAGACAGATTTGTCAGCCAGTCAAAAAAACGAGGATTCTCCATTATGATAAGACAGTTTCTTGCTTCCTGAGGTACGGCAAAGGTACCGCCGGTATTCAGACGGTCAAATAACTCATATTTGGCAGAGGGATCGCTGGTATTTAAAATAATTTGAAGATCAAAACGCGCAAGTCTGATTTCCAATTTTGCGAATTCGGACAATTCCTTGTCCGGTGAATCGGAGGTCCACTGTTTCTCTTCCAGATTTTTAAGATATTTTGTTCTGTTAAGCACCAGGGGTTCAACTTTATTGCCGTCTTTATCTTTAAGCTCTCCCACTAATTGCAAAATAGTTGACAGTCTCTGATTCCCGTCCACAACTTCCCATTTGCCTTTCTCAGTCTGGGATACAAAAATCGGAGGAACAGGGATTTTCAGCAGGAGAGATTCAATGAATCTTGATTTCTGTTCATCAGTCCAACGGAAGAAGCGTTGAAATTCAGGGCGGACATTCAGTATGCCGTCTCTGTAAAGAGAAAGCAATTCTCCCACAGACATAGAATAGGAATTGGTGGAAATTTCTTTTTGCCGTTTTTTGATTTCATTATCAAGGTGCATTATCAATCCATTTATTTAATTAAAAAAATCTTTTAAAGCTTTCTGCAATTTTCCGACAGACTTTTATCATCGTCTGAACCCTGAGCAGTTGCTTTCAATCTGCTGAATATATGTTATTCCCACGAATAAGTCAATCAGATTGCTTGTCTTCATATTTCCGGCTGTGGGGTAATTTTACTTTGTCAACTTTCCCGGGGGTGTCACCCTGAGCGCGGCGAAGGGTCTTTTCCCTGTCATTCCGGCCGAAGGGAGCCAATCTTATAAAATTCGGCTGAGATTCTTCGCTCCGCTCAGAATGACATGCG
>DZCT01000231.1:3185-7903 GCA_022736535.1 Desulfatirhabdium butyrativorans
GTGCAAAAATGAAATTTTTACTGCTTGGATTATGCTAAAATTCCGCTTCGCTCCATTTCAGCACTCCTTTTCCTCGTTCATATTCAGAGAAACCTGCTGAATTTCTGAAAATCTGTATGAACAGACTGACCAGAAATCATGAAAATCCTTTAATCAGGCGAATCAGGGTTCAGACAACCGCGCCTCTGTCAGCACAACCACATAGCGATTGTCTTTGTCTGAAAAAAAATGCTTCATCTCATATTTCCGCTCAGGCGCAATATCCAGCACCACCCTCACTTTCGGCTCTTTTTCACCGTGAACACCGACGCGTATTCGCTGAACCAGCTTTCCGCCCACCTTTATGTTGCGACTGACGCCGGCGGAAATCCGGCTGTTTGAAAAATCACAGACCGCTTTCGGAATTTCTTCTTTAAGCGAAAAGACATTCGGCTGTCTGTAACTGCTTTGAATGAAAATGACTTTTTCCTGCCCATCCGGGGATGTCTCAAATTTTACGGCACTGATTTCATTGATAACACTTTTTTTAACGGAACCGGATGGGGGAGGCATTTCTTCGGGTTTTGCAGGATGCGCAGGTTCACGATAATTTCCTTTGAATCCGGATAATTCAACTGCTTTTTTCAAAGCTGTCTGCAATTCTCCGGCGTTTTTGGCTGAAAAATAGGTTCCGCCGCCGGCGCCGGCAACACAGGCAAGCGATTTTTCCGCATCCCCGCTGACATCAAAGCCGATCACATGCAGAATAAAGCCGAGACCTTCGGCTTTCAGTTCCCGAACTAAAGCGCAGGCGTCAGTGTTGCAGGCGTCCCGACCGTCAGCCAGCAGGATGAGGGTATTTTTTTCTTTTGTATTTCGGACAGTTTCAGCAGCTTTTTGAAGCGACAAGGAAAGGGCTGACATGCCGATGGCTTTAATATTCTGAATCTTATCAGTAAAAGCTTGTCTGTCAAAACGATCTGCGGGAATCAGTTCTTCCGCATCATTGCAGTCGCCCTTGTAACGATGTCCGTAAACAATCAGCCCGACTTTGGATTCGGGATAAAAGTTTTTTGCTAAATTGATAAAAATTTCCCTGACGATTTCGATTTTCGGCTTTCCTTCTATCTCTGACGCCATGCTGCCCGAAGCGTCAAGAATGAAAATCAGGTTTCTTTTCAACGGCTCGGCTTGGCAGAAGCCGGCTGAAATTATAGGGACAAACACCGTCAGAAAGATGGTCAGCAGCATTGAAATGTTCACAAAATGACAGGGCTGATGTCTTCTTTTTTTCAACAAGGTATCCTCCTTTTCCTGTAAGCCGAAAATTTTTAAACAATGCGATAAGCCGGCTCCCGAATACGCTCGCTTCTGCATCGGGGACAGCGGCACGGTTTGGTAAAACGTCTCCGATCCTCAAATTCATATCCGCAGGAAATGCAGTCCGACGGGAGAGTGAGAAGCTTTCGCTTTTGCGAGGCAAGAGACCGGGCAATATGGGAAAGATGTTCGTAAACTTCTTTTTCCCGTATGTGCAGCGCCTGTGAAAGTTCTCTGGCGCTGTATTCTCTCTGAGACAAAAGAGCGATTAATTGCTGGCGAATTGTTGACATGGCAAAATCTGAATCACAAAAAAATTTGAAGAAAACATTTTCCTAAAATCATTTCAATCAGACGAATCAGACGAATCAGAGTTCGGACAGTTGAATCAGCCTTCGGTGCCGAAATTTTTCGCTCTGAAATCAGGCGGATTCAGAATCTCCGTCATTCCGTCCCCGCAGATTCCTAAGCGTCCATAGGTTTTTCTCCTTAATGTCAGAGACAGATGCCCCGCCGCTTTGCCCATTCTATTCCGATACTGTTTCCCAACTCATAGGCTTTCTGAAAATCCTCACACGCGAGATCAAAGCAGTCCAATTCCGCATAAATATAACCCCGATAAATATAGGCAATTGAATAATTCGCATCCAGACGCACTGTTTCGGTAAAATCCTTTATCGCCCGCTTGTAATTGCCGATTTTGTTATGAGCAACACCCCGATTGTAATAGGCATTCGGATCATCCGGCTTGAGCTGGATGACCTGTGTGAAACATTTGATTGCCTGACGATGATCCTCTGCTTCTCCCAGGACAATGCCCCGTCTGAAATAGGCTTCCGCATCTGTAGAAGTTTCCGAATACGGCTGGGGAGGACTTGTTTCTCCGTTGCTGTCCGATTTTTCCGAATTTCGGAGATCATATCCTGCGGACAGAAAAGACACCACGCTTTCGTAAGCAGCGTTAATTTCCTTTAATTTTTCCTCAGCCTTCTGTTTCAGGCGGGGATTTTCGGATGAAAAGCGGTCCGGATGCCAAACAAAAACTAAATCATTACGGGCTTTTTTCGCATCATCTAAAGATGCGCCTATTTTAATCTCAAGGATTTCAAAAGATCGCTGAATATCCATTTTGACCTTAACAAATTAATATTGATCTGAATTTTCAGATCAGAAACCGGAAGAATGCTCTTTTTCCATAATTCCAGATAGTAAAATTCATATTAACATGAGTCGGTCTTTATTGGCAACATTATTATGACAGGCTGTCAGAAATAAAAGCATAATGTGATGTGCAACTTTTTTTCCCACAGAGTTCACGGAGAACACACAGAGAACACAGAGTTTTTTTATCCTTTGTGTTCTCTGTGGTTTTTTTCTTACTCTGTGATCTCTGTGGGAAAAAAAATTGCACACAGTAAAACGGGTTTGAAACCCGTTCTACAGCAGAAACAACAGTAAAACGGATTTATCTGATTTCAGCCGGGACCTTCCGCAGCAAATCTGTTTTTGCTTGAAATTCAGATTCTTATCTGTAATAACAGATTTATTATTTATTTAAAAAAACATTATCTTTTTATCTGATATCGAAGACAGATGTTTTATTTTTTCTGCAATCTGCATAAAATAAAATTCTGGGACAAAAGTTTTTTATATGATTGACAAGTTGAAAAACAGGTACAATTATTTTATATAAATTATGAGTTCCGCAGTTAACTTCTTATTCCCATGCGGAGTGCGGGAAGGTCCCCCCGGACCCTTTCCGTCCTGAAATATGCTGTCTGTTCTCAGCCGGAGCAGATACGGAGCTATCAGCCCCTTCCCGTGGGAACAGAAAAAAACGGAAAAAAATTCAACTGCGTAATTCATGCGAAGATTGAAGCTTAAAAAAAATTTAAAATTGAAAGGATGTTTTTATCTATGAAATATGTATCCCTCCTCAGCAAAGATGAAACCGCAACCTTAAAAGATATTATGAAAAACGATATTTCCTCCCGAATGAGAAGCCGGGCGCATTGTATCCTTCTCAGCGCAAAGGATTTCAGCATCAATGAAATATCCGATATTCTGGAGGTAAACCGGAGAACCGTATCTTCATGGATTGATTCGTGGGAACAATCCCGGTTTACAGGTCTCCCGGACAAGCCTCGGAGCGGAAGACCTGCAAAACTCACAGAACAGGAAAAAGAGATTGCCAAAAAGCTGATCGGAGAACATCCGCAATCCCTCCGAACGGTGGCGGAAAAATTAGCACAAAAAACAGGAAAGGACATCAGCACAAAGACATTGAAACGTCTGGCAGGCGGTTCACCGGAATGACAGCAGTAAAGATTTGACAACTTTTATCATTTTATAGTGATCCAACTTCGGTTTTTTGCGGCATATTTTCTGCATAAATGCCGTATTCCGTTTTCGGATATCTGTCTGTGTCCGTCTGTGTGCGTCCGCGGCAAAAAACCGAAATCGGATCATTTTAATAAATGAAGGGTTGTCAAATCTCAGCGTCACATATCAGTTCGAGAAATCCATCTTTTTAAGTTCTTCCTCGTTCATGATGAAACTGTGTTTTTCTTCCGGGAATTTTCCGCATTCCACATCTGCTTTGTATTCGGCAATGGCAGCAGAAATTGTCGCGCTGATTTTGACATACTGTTTGACAAATTTCGGGGTAAAGCGGTCAAACAGCCCCACCATGTCATGCGTGACCAATACCTGACCGTCGCAGTGAACGCCTGCGCCGATGCCGATGGTGGGAATGGAAATTTTTTCTGTGATGATCTTGGCGATGGGCGCGGGAATCGCTTCCAGCACAATGGAAAAGCAGCCCGCGGCTTCCAGCGATTTGGCGTCTTCGAGCAGGGCCCGGGCAGCTTCCGCGCTTTTTCCCTGAACTTTGAAACCTCCGAGCGCGGATGCGGTCTGCGGCGTGAGTCCGATATGTCCCTGAACCGGAATACCGGCTCTGACAATGGCTTCAACCACCGGCGCAACGCTTTTTCCGCCCTCCAGCTTGATGCCGTCTGCTCTGCCTTCTTTCATAAAGCGGTTGGCGTTTTCAATTGCCTTTTCGATGGAGACATTATAAGAGCCGAAAGGCATGTCGCCAAGCACCACCGCGCTTTTGACCACGCCGGCAACCGCTTTGGTGTGATGAATCATCTGGTCCATCGTAACCGATATCGTGTCTTTATAGCCCAGAACCACCATTCCGAGAGAATCGCCCACGAGAATCATGTCTATTCCTCCCTGATCCGCCAAAAGCGCCCAGGGATAATCGTAAGCGGTCAGCATGGAAATTTTGAGTCCGGCTGTTTTTCGAGCCTTCATATCCGGAACGGTCTTTTTTTTCTGTTCCACTGTTTTTCTCCTACAAATATTTCGCCCCTGCGGGGCTTGTTCATCTGTTTAACCGGTCTCCTACA
>DZCT01000680.1 GCA_022736535.1 Desulfatirhabdium butyrativorans
TTAAGCAAGCTGTTTTTCAATCAGCCCCTTTTCGATCAGAACGGACATAGAGCGATTGCCGATATTCGTCACCTGCGCCAGCGCACGGGTCAGATGAAAGACAGACTCCTGCACCACACGGGAATTGACCATGACCACAGCTAAATGCAGATGCTTTTCCACTTCCTGCCAATTCTCGTCCGGGGCTAATTTCCGGGCAAGCTGAAGTTCGTTGACCAGCATATAGATGATTGTTTTTATGACTTTCTCTCCGCCCATTTTTTCGGGAGGCGTCAGAGCGTCAAGCATCTGAACGCTTTGGGAAAGCCATATCATGCCTGATTTGATCTTTTCGCTTTGGGAAAAAGCGATAATTGCGTCCTGAATTTCCATTTTTTTAAAAGCCTTTGTTTTTTTCACCATTTCTCGTTCCCACGCGGAGCGTGGGAATGCAGATCGGACGCTCCGCGTCCGGTTTACGGCGTTATTTCAAGCGTTCCTATCCTGTCATTTCGAGCGTAGCGAGAAATCTAATACCAATTCGCTTTCAAAGATCGGTCTTTTCAGACCGTAAAGCGATTTTTCAAATCGCTTAAATTGCTGAAACCGCTTGAAAAGCGGTTTTACAGAAAACGCCGTTTTTTGAAAGCGAATTGGTATAAGATTTCTCCTCGCTTCGCTCGTCGAAATGACAGAGTGGCGTTCCCACGCAGAGCGTGGGAACGAGAAACAGCCTCTGTTTTTTTTATATTAAAAATTGACAAACGTGCATGACAGTTGATATATAAAGATATATCTTTTTTAAATTTCCACTTCGGCAATTACATGTTTGAAAAACATTTCTCGCAAAGGACACAGAAGGGCGCAAAGAGAAAAGAAAAAAGAAAAAATCTTTGCGTCTTCTCTGCGAACTTTGCGCCTCTGCGAGAAACTATTTTTTTTAAAAGAAATTTCTCGCAAAGGACGCAGAGGGCGCAAAGGGAAAAGAAAAAGAAAAAAATCTTTGCGTCTTCTCTGCGAACTTTGCGCCTTTGCGAGAAACTATTTTTTTTAAAAGAAATTTCTCGCAAAGGACGCAGAGGGCGCAAAGGGAAAAGAAAAAGAAAAAATCTTTGCGTCTTCTCTGCGAACTTTGCGCCTTTGCGAGAAACTTTTTTTTTAATACTTAATTTTAATACTTAATAAGGAGACACACCACCTATGCCGACAAAATTGCTGATTATCGGCGGCGTTGCGGGCGGAGCGACAGCCGCAGCCAGAGCCAGAAGATTGGACGAACATGCGGAAATCATTCTTTTTGAAAGAGGAGAGCATATTTCCTTTGCAAATTGCGGACTTCCGTATTATATTGGGGAAATTATCAAAGAGCGGGATGCCCTTTTTGTTACCACACCCGAAGCCTTCAAAGCAAGATATAATATTGATATCCGAATTTTTTTCCGAAGTCACGGCGATTGACAGAAAGAACCGTCAGGTTGAGGTGAAAAATCTCATCAACGGAAAGACTTACAGGGAAAGCTATGACAAGATCATTCTTTCCCCGGGCGCGTAACCCATCCGCCCCCCGCTGGAGGGTATCTATCCGGGCGCGGCAATGATGGCAATCAAGCTGATGTTCTCTCCTGGAAACGGCAAAGTGCTGGGCGCGCAGATTGTGGGTGAAGACGGCGTTGACAAACGGATTGATGTGCTTGCCACTGCTATCTTCGGCCGCATGACGGTTTACGATCTTGAAGAATTAGAACTTGCC
>DZCT01000681.1 GCA_022736535.1 Desulfatirhabdium butyrativorans
TCATATATACAGTTACAGCAACTTTTTATCCGCTCAGGAGAAAGGACAGAAAAATGAAGGTACAAGCAAGAGCAGCGTTTGAAAAACCGAAGGACATCACAGATTCGGGATTGAACAAGCCGGTGCTAAAGAAAAGGATTCGGGAAACAATAGCCGCATTGACAGTGCTGTGTCTTGTGCTTGCGGCTTCATCTGCGTGGGGGGAACGTATCGAAGTCGGCTCTTCCTTTAATCCGGTGGGGTCAGGTGCCAGAGCGCTGGGCATGGGCGGCGCATTTATCGGCGTTGCGGATGACGCCACTGCCGCATCCTGGAATCCGGGCGGGCTGACGCAGCTTGATGAGCCTGAAATGTCCGTTGTCTGGGGATATACCCATCGAATTGAACATACTGATATTGAAGACCATCCTGAATCAGTAGGCTCGGAATCTTTCAGCCCCTCTAATCTCAATTATCTGAGTTTTGCATATCCTTTTGAATTCAGGAAGAGTACCGTAACCTATCCGGTTGAACATGGAGAAACGTCAAAAGGTCCGCTTAAATGCAAAGTGGTGGAAAATCTTCCGATGACGATTTCTCTGAATTATCAGAAAATGTATGATTTTTATCACGGGTGGAGTTACAGTCTGGATGAACATGATTCTTTTTTCACGGCTCCCACACAAGGCGAGTATGAGCAGGACGGGGCGCTTTATGCCTTGGGTTTGGCATTCAGCATTGATTTGACTAACAATTTTGCGCTCGGCTTTACCCTGAATTACTGGGGTGATTTTATTTTTGAAAACAAATGGGAACAGAATTATTATAAAAAATGGGAGAACTTAAACGGAACTGATACAGAAATCAGAAATGAAAAATATGAATTCAGAGGATGGAATGCCCACACCGGATTTCTTTGGAGAATCTCCGAAAAATTACGGCTCGGCGGAGTTTTCAAATGTCCCTTCACTGCCGATATTGAGCGTAGCACCAGCGGCTTGCAAACTCATATAGATACGAATAAAAAAGAAACTCTCACGCCGTTAAGCGGCAATTATGATGAAAAATTGCGTATGCCCATGTCTTACGGCATCGGACTGGCATACCGCCTCTTAGATAACTTTATATTGGCTGCCGATGTTTACAGAACGCACTGGGAAGATTTTAAGCTGAAGTATGAAAACGAAGTTGAGGTTTCTCCGTTAAGTGGAAAAGAGATGAACGCCCCGAATTTTGAACCTATTAAAAACACAACATGGTTTCGCATCGGTTCAGAGTGGGTGCATATCATAAGAGATTTGAATCTTTATCTTTCTGTGCGTGGCGGAATATTTTATGATCCTGCGCCATCGGAAGGAAAAACGGATGAGTATTACGGTGCTTCGGCAGGCATTGGGGCCGTTTGGAACCGCTGTGTACTTGACTTTGCCTACCAGTTCAGACGAGGAAACGACGTCAACACGGCAATGTCAAACGGGCTTTCACAGGATATTGATGAACACACCGTTTACAGTTCATTGATTATTTATTTTTAACTTAAAAAGGAGGTTATTTCGATGAAAAAAAACATTGCTTTGATTCTTTTGAAAATTTGCATCGTCTGTCCGATTTTTTTGCTCTTTTGCTCTTTTTCTGTTTTGTGCGAAGAAAATCCGCCGACCGACAATTTTCCGCCGATAATAGTGAGTGTGTCCGAGCCGCAAACCATTAGCTGCACGGATTCTGCTCTTCTGTATGCCAATGTGATAG
>DZCT01000682.1 GCA_022736535.1 Desulfatirhabdium butyrativorans
ATTTCAGCACTCCGGACGGACGTTCCCATGCGGCGCGTGGGAACGAGCCGTTTTAATTAAATCAGGCAACTGTGTAACTCCTATTTCATCAGGAATTAGCATGTCAGAGCGGAAGGGTCAACAATAAAAATAAGATATGAGGGGGGGCGGAAATAAGCTTTGCAAAATGATTTTGTATATGCTATTAATAAGTTATTAGGAGATTTGACAATTTTAAGATAAAACCGAAGGAATGATGATGAAAGAAGACCGCATCCGATGGAATGAAAAATATATGAACAAAGAGACGCATTCCGGCGAGCCTGCCAAAATTGTCAAACAGTTTTTCAGGCTTGCCTCCAAAGGAAACGCATTGGATATTGCCGCCGGAACAGGGAAAAATGCTTTATTTCTGGCAGAACAGGGCTTTTCGGTGGATGCGGTGGATATTTCAGATGCGGCGCTGCGGATGTTTGCCAGCCGTCACCCGAACATCAGCCCTGTCTGTGCAGACCTTGATACTTTTGACATCCCGCGGGAACGATACAGCCTTGTCCTTAATCTCCGCTTTCTGAATCGGCGGCTCTTTCCCTATATCCGTGAGGGACTCATGCCCGGGGGCATTCTGATTTTTGAAAGCTATCTGGAGGGTACAGGAGAAGATTACTGCCGCCCCTCATGCCGGGATTATCTGTTGCGGGATAATGAGCTGCTGCATTCTTTTCTGTCGTTAAAAATTCTGTTCTATCAGGAAACCAAAATCGCAGAGCAGAGAGAGTTCTGCCATATTGCTTCACTTGTGGCAATGAAGCCTGAAGTTTCGTGCTGTCCCTCGTTTCCGCTCAAAGAACAAACAGCGGACGATAAATGACAAAAAAATCTCCCTATTTTGCGCTGATCATCGGCGTTGCCGCGGTATCCACCGGCGCTGTTTTTGCCCGGCTTGCAGATGCGCCGTCTCTGGTGATTGCCGCGTATCGGGTGGGAATCGCAAGCCTTATCCTTGCGCCCCTTGCCTGTTGGAAAGCAAAAGACGAATTGCTGAAACTTTCGGGACAGGATATAACGCTTGCGATGATCTCCGGTTTTTTCCTTGCCCTGCATTTTGCCGCATGGATTTCATCTCTGAATTACACCTCCATTGCCAACAGCGTGGTGCTGGTCAGCACCAATCCCCTGTGGGTGGCTTTGCTGACCCCTTTCATCACAAAAGAACGCATCCGCCCTGCGGCAATTGTCAGCATTTTTATCAGTGTTGTCGGAGGGGTTATTATCGGAGCGGGCGACTTTGCCGCCGGTTACAGGGCATTGTTCGGTGATTTTCTGGCATTGGCGGGCAGTATCTGTGTGGCGGTTTATCTGCTGCTGGGAAGAAATCTGCGCCGCAAACTTTCGCTGCCGGCATATATTTTTATCTGTTACAGCACCGCGGCGCTGATTCTCTGGTGTGTTGTTTTGTCATTTCAGATGCAGATCAGCGGATTTGATTCAGATACCCTTGCCGCGTTTCTGGCAATGGCAATTGTGCCGCAACTGATCGGTCACACCTGCTATAACTGGTCTCTGAAATGGTTCAGCACAAATCTGGTTGCTGTGAGCCTTCTCGGAGAGCCTGTGGGCGCGACAATTCTCGGTTATATGATTTTCAAGGAGGGGCTTACAGTACCGAAAATCATCGGCGGAATGCTGATTTTATTCGCTGTCTGCTTTGCGGCAATAAATGAAAAAAAATAAAGAGACATT
>DZCT01000683.1 GCA_022736535.1 Desulfatirhabdium butyrativorans
CGCAGGCTCACCCCGACCTACATTTTTCTCTTAACTTAATGCCATTGACGCTCCGCGTGGGAGCGCAGAATGAGTAGTTTAAGAGAATGGACGCGGAGCGTCCATGCCGCATTCCCACGCGGAGCGTGGGAACGAGTACATCGCTATTTTGATAACTATGGAAAAACAAATCTATTTTTACAACAGCGACGGCGAGAAACTTGCCGGAACGCTTCACTATCCTGAAGGGCTTTCCAAAAAAGGCGTTATTCTGGGACATTGCTTTACCTGCTCCCGGCACACCCGGATATTAATTGAAACCTGCCGTGAACTGGCAAAAGCGGGTTTTCTGGCGTTGCGATTTGACTTCTCCGGCAACGGACAGAGTGAGGGAGACTTTATCGCCTCAAGTTATTCAAAGCATATCGGCGAGATGAAAACTGCGATGAAATTTTTGGCGGAAAACGGCGTCTCATGGATAGGGCTGGCAGGTCACAGCATGGGTGCAGCCATTGCCGTGCTGACCTGCGCGGAAATGCAGGAGGTAAAAGCGGTCTGCGCCATGTCCGGGCGTTTGTCGGGATTAAATCTCCGCGTGTTCTTCACCAAAAGCCAGATAGAGGAACTTGAACAGACAGGGAAAATTTCTTTTGTCAGCAGAGGCCGCTCTTTAGTCATATCAAAGAAATTTATTGCCGATGCCAACCGATATGACATTCCCAAACAGATTGAAGCCTTACGCTCGCCTTTGCTCATTGTTCACGGAGAGAAAGACGAGATTATTCCGCTGAAAGAAGCGCACAAAGCCTCCAAAATCAAGCCTTCAGGCATCACATTGGCAGTCATTTCGGGCGCGGATCACATGCTCGGTGAAGAAGCGCATCGCCGGAATGCCGCGGTGCGCATGACAGAGTGGTTTGCTGAAATGTCAGAAGCAGATTTGCCTGTCAAAGATTGATGTTTATCTAATGAGCTAAATCTCGGATGGAAAAGACTTGCTTTTTTTTAAAAATAGACTTATTAATTTAAGGCTGACGGTATCAACAGCAAGTTGACATCAAAATAAGGAGGTGTTACGCAGTTGCCCTCTTGTCCTCTCGTTCCTACGCTCCGCGTGGGAACGTCTGTCTGCCGGACGCGGAGCGTCCGCACTGCATTCCCACGCGGAGCGTGGGAACGAGAATTAAATTCAAAACAAGGAGAAAAAAAGTATGAAGATTCAAAAGGCTCTGTTTGGGATCGTGGCAGCGGCAATCTTTTTCTGTATGATTGCAATTCCTCAAACAGCGTTGTCGGAGGAAGAGAAATTTGAACCCCTGCCCGGCGAAGGCAAAAAATGTCCGCTCGGAGAAGGCTATTTTCAGTACAGTTTTGATAAAAAACCGCAGCTCGGCATGATTATTCTGAAAATCGAAGTTTTCGGCAAAGACGGCAAAAAAGACACTTCTTTCAAAATCACCGGAGATTCGGGAATGCCCTCGATGAGAGGTCATCACGATACGGGCATGGTTGAGTTCAAACTCAACAAAAACGGCGACTACCTGCTGCCGGTAAATGTAGTGATGCCCGGAGATTGGGACCTAAGGCTGATCTTCACCAAAGCCGGCAAGCCGGTTTACAAAGGAAGTTTCAACTTCAATGTGTAAGCGATTTCATCATACTGTTTCTTTCAGTACGCCGAAGGTGTGTTATACCGAATCTCTATTGTAATAATGCAAATAATCTGTATTGCAATAATGTAAA
>DZCT01000684.1 GCA_022736535.1 Desulfatirhabdium butyrativorans
CCGCAGCAGCAAACAGGACGGTCTGATATGAACAATCTCGTGTCGAAATATGCGGTCTGGTACCCGGCTTTTTTTCTGCGGGGACAAAAAAAAGTATGGAATCAGGCAAAATTTTTTAATAAAACACCTTATTATGAACCGGAACACCTCAGAATATGCCAGTTCGGACATTTTAAAAAAATTCTTTCTTTTGCCTACCGGCATATCCCTTTTTACAAAAAAAAATATGAAGCCGCCGGCATTCATCCCGATCACATCCGCAGCCCCGATGATATGGATAAGATTCCGGTTCTGACAAAAAAGGAAATTCGGGAAAACGGAAATAAGGTCTGCAATAAGCACTATTCCGGTCTGAAATTCAGACGCCACACCAGCGGTTCTACCGGCAATCCGATGACTTTTTATAAAGACGCCCTGTCAATGACCGTGATGGACGCGATATTATATCGGAATTACGCATGGCTCGGTATTGATATCGGATTCCGGCAGGCGCGTTTCTGGGGGCATCCTTTAAGCCGCACAGGCAGCTTTAAAACCAGAATGGCAGACAGTCTGCTGAACAGAGTCCGGCTGTCCGCTTTTTATCTGGAAGAAAAAAACTATCGCTGCTATTTGGCAAAAATCGAGAGATTCAAATCCCAGTATATTTATGGATATGCCCAGTCCGTTTTTCAGTTTGCTCATTATTTCCACCGGAAAAACAGAGATTTGTCCTATCTGAATCTGAAAGGCGTCATTTTAACCGGCGAGATGATTTATCCCGGACAGATAGAAGTGATAAAAAAAGTTTTCGGATGTGAAGTGGCGGAGGAATACGGCTGCACCGAGCTGGGAGTGATCGCGTTCCGATGCGGCTGCGGCAACATGCACCTGATGGAAAATCTGCTGACCGAAAGCGTTTACGATCCTTCGGATAAAACGCAGGGAAATATCATCGTATCAGAACTTTACGGAGAACTTTTTCCTTTTATCCGATACCAGATCGGCGACAGGGGAAGCATCAGTTACCGGAAATGTTCCTGCGGCAGAAATTTGCCGATTCTCGATAATATTGCCGGAAGAAAAGACAGTTTTATCAAGTGTCCTGACGGAAAATTGGCTGACCCCTGCGTTTTGAGTTATATTCTTGACGCAATGCCAGCCGAATACGGCAGCATCTCCCAATACAGAATCATTCAGGAGCAGATTGACCGGCTGAAAGTATGTCTTGTCGCAAAGGGAGATAAGGAGAAAATAGAAGAATATAACCGGAGAGAATTTTGTAAGGTATTGGCGGAAAATATGGAAACAGAAGTTTGCTTTTTCGCGTCCCTGCCGAAAAACAATTCGGGAAAGCTGGCATGTTTTGTATCCAAATTGGAGGGCTCGGTCGGTTGAAAATGCGGCAGTGATTCGGTGATGAACCCTGTCCCTGTCATTCTGAGCCGAAGCGAAGGGGGCAGCGAAGAATTATAGTAGAGACGTAAAATTTTGTGTCTTTACAGCATATTATTGCCTCTCTGCATCTCAGAATGACGCCGCTCCCCGAAAATTATCCGCCCTGCTTTCAATTTCTGACTTTACGCTTTCTTTTCCTTATACCAATCCTGAGTCGTTTCTGCCTCATCTACAAGGATTGTGTGTAAGCAAGGATTTCTGTCTGGCAGAAGTCATGCAATCCCTGCTTATACCGATTCGCTATTGAAAATATGCAGATGATTTCAACAGGGATATCCGTGAGA
>DZCT01000232.1 GCA_022736535.1 Desulfatirhabdium butyrativorans
TGTCGGGGTTCGCAGGCTCACCCCGACCTACGGAATTGTCAACTTAACGGCATTGAGGGCGGGCCCGCCCTGCCGAGTTATATTTTTTTGACAGCGAATTGGTATCAGATTTTTTTTCAGACGCCTCATCATTTCAGGAAAAGGAGAAGTTTCATGTCGCAGAAAAGCGTGTATTTCGATGTTCTTACCCCGGTTCATTTTATCAGGCGTTCCGCTCAGATTTATCCGAACAAAACCGCTGTGGTGTATAATGACAGACGCTATACCTACAAAGAATTTTATGCCAGAGTCAATCGGCTGGCAAGCGCATTGAAAAAAATCGGCATCGCCAAAGGCGATAAAGTGGCATTTATCTGTCCGAATACGCCGCCGATGCTTGAAGCGCATTATGCTGTCCCCATGATCGGCGCGGTGCTGGTGAGCGTGAATATTCGCCTTGCGTCTCAGGAAGTCGCCTACATCATCGCACATTCGGATTCCAAAGCCGTGTTTGCGGATAATGAATTTGCCGGATTGGTGAAGCCGGCGGTCGGCGAACTCAAACAGGTCAAAACATTCGTCAATATCTGTGATGTCAGCAATGACAAGCCCTTGGACGGCATGGATTATGAAGAATTTTTGGCTACAGGTTCTCCTGACCCGATCATGCCGGATGTGGATGATGAGTATCAGAATATCACTATCAACTACACCAGCGGCACGACCGGACTGCCCAAAGGCGTGATGTATCATCACCGAGGCGCGTATCTGAATGCTTTGGGGGAAATGCTTGAAATCGGATTCAATTCGCGCTCCGTGTATTTATGGACCCTGCCCATGTTTCACTGCAACGGCTGGTGTTTTACATGGGGTGTAA
This sequence comes from Desulfatirhabdium butyrativorans, assembly GCA_022736535.1. Taxonomy (GTDB): domain Bacteria; phylum Desulfobacterota; class Desulfobacteria; order Desulfobacterales; family JAIFKL01; genus JAIFKL01. The sequence continues at coordinate 857 of DZCT01000232.1, forward strand.
CGGCTATGAGCGGCACGCATGTCTGCCTGCGGAAAGTTCTGCCGGATGAAATTTACAAAGTTATTGAAAAAGAAGGCATTACCCATCTGTGCGCGGCACCGACCATTCTGATCGGCATGTCAACTTATGCCACTGCCAACAATGCCAGATTCAAAAAATCCATCCAGATTATGACCGCTGGCGCGCCGCCTGCTCCCACGGTGATTCAGAATATGGAATCCATCGGTGCCAATATCACCCATACTTACGGACTTACCGAGGTCTTCGGACCGCATACGGTCTGTGCATGGAACGAAGAATGGGAAAACCTGCCGCCCGGGGAAAGAGCCAGACTCAAATCGCGTCAGGGCGTAGCCTATATTGTGGCAATGTATGTGGATGTGGTGGATCCGAGTACCATGAAGCCTGTCCCCCGTGACGGCAAAACCATCGGCGAAATCGTGATGCGCGGCAACAATGTGATGATGGGGTATTACAAAGACCCGCAGGCAAGCGATGTGGCGTTTGAAGGCGGATGGTTCCATTCCGGCGATTTGGCGGTCATGCATCCGGATAATTATGTGCAGATCATGGACCGCAAAAAAGACATCATCATCAGCGGCGGCGAAAATATCTCCACTGTTGAAGTTGAAAATGTGATCTATCGTCATCCTGATGTTCTGGAAGTGGCGGTTGTTTCAGTGCCGGATGAAAAATGGGGCGAAGTTCCCAAAGCCTTTGTAGTTCCCAAAGCCGGAACAAATCCCAAAGCCGAAGATATTATCGCGTTCTGCAAGGAGAGACTGGCAAAATTCAAAGCGCCCAAGTATGTGGAATTCGGCGAACTGCCCAAAACCGCAACCGGAAAGATTCAGAAGTTCAAACTCCGCGACAAAGAATGGGCCGGACGGGAAAAGAAGGTGAATTAACGTGAGTTCGACATAATCCCCCTTAACCTCCGTCTCTGTTAAAAAAAAATCAGTTTAAGAAGCTAAGTTTCTTTAAGAAACTTAGCTTCTTTCAATATTTCAAAGAAATTTACATGCAGCCTGCAACCTGCACCCCGTTATTATTTCTCAATTCCCAGCTTATTCAGCCGGTAGCGGAAAGACCGGAAGTTCATGCCCAGAAGTTCTGCCGCATTCTTCTTGTGACCGTCCGTGAGTCCCAGCGCCCTGTTGATGTAAGCCCTTTCAATTCTCTCCAGAATATCATCTAAAGAAACGCCGTTTACAACTGCATCCAGATCCACCCAGTTTTTATTATTTTCATCATCCCATTCCGGCGATTTCCGCGCCCGTTTATGAACCGCAAGCGTCAGGCTGTCGGGCAGCAGAATATTGGTGTTGCTGAGTGCCACGCTCCGTTCCATCAGATTTTCAAGTTCACGGATATTGCCCGGAAAATCATATTTTTGGAGAAGGTTGATGGCATAAGATGAAATCTTTGTCATTTCCTTTCCCATCTCTTTTGAATATTTTTCAAGAAAATGCTGGGCAAGGATAGGCAGATCGCTTTTTCTTTCTCTCAGGGACGGAAGCCTTATCTCAATCACTTTCAGACGATAGAACAGGTCTTCCCGGAAATGTCCGGCAATGACTTCAGCCTCAAGATTTTTATTGGTGGCGGAGATAATCCTGACATTGACCTTAATATCTTTGTTGTCGCCTACAGGCTTAAAGACCATTTCCTGAAGAGACCTGAGCAGTTTGACCTGCACCTGAGCGGTGATTTCTCCGATTTCATCGAGGAATACCGTACCCTTGTCAGCAGTCTCAAAAAGTCCCTTTTTATCGCTGACAGCGCCGGTAAACGCGCCTTTTTTATGACCGAAAAGTTCGCTTTCCAAAAGAGTTTCGGGAATGCTGCCGCAGTTGATGGCAACAAACGGCTCATCCCGGCGGTCGCTCTGTTCATGAATGGACTGGGCAATCAGTTCCTTGCCGGTGCCGCTTTCGCCGGTAATAAGAATATTTGTTTTTGTTGCCGCCACCTGTTTGATCATTTCGTAAATTTCCAGCATCTTGGGATCATTTCCCACAATGCGCCCGAAATGGAGATGTTTTTTCAGTTCATCGTCAAGAATCTGCTTTTCATGCGAGACGGTTTTCAGTTTCAGGGCTTTTGCAATGGTCTGTTTCAGTTCGTCATTGTCAAAAGGTTTGGGAACATAGTCATACGCGCCCGCGTTCATGGCTTCGACAGCGATTTCAGTTGAAGCATACGCGGAAATCATGATCACCACTGTTTCCGGATTCTTTTTTTTTGCCGCCTTCAGCACTTCAATACCGACAATATCTCCGAGCCGGATGTCACACAGCACCAGATCGAATTTTTCTTTTTCAATCATAGAGACGGCTGTGCGTCCGTTCTCCGCGGATGAAACCTTATATCCTTCCTTTTCCAGCATAAATTCAAGAAGTTCTCTCATGCTGAGTTCGTCATCTGCCACCAATATGTGAGGAATTTTATCCGGCATAATGCTTTTGGGGCAGGGCGGACAACGCAGTTGTCCGCCCTACATCTATGAATTGCAAACTTTGCGCGTCGCTCATTTTGTCGCAAGAAGCCGGTCTATCTTTGATTTGAGCTGCATTTTAATCAAATCGCCTGTCGTGAGTTTGCCCCGTTCACGTCCCAGTTGAATATAGGTTTCAATGACGTTTTTGGGGATTTTGACTTGTTCGGATTCAGGTTTGCGCCTGAGTGTGAGGGATTTTGTCGGGCATGTGGAAACGCAGAGACCGCAGCCGATGCAGCGTTTGACGTCAAGCACCGCTTTGTCATTTCTCAGACTGAGCGCATCCATCTGACAGCGTTTGACGCACACGCCGCAGCCGTTGCAGGTTTCGGCGTCAGCGACAGCGACAAAGGGCGTTGAGACCAGATCAGCGGGACGCGGATGGCGTTTGATATTTCTGAGAATGCCGCAGCAGCACCCGCAGCAGCAGCAGATATTGACGATTTTCTGACTGTTCCCGGGCTGCAAGACCAATCCGGATTTGTCGGCTTTCTTCAGTATATCAAGGGCTTCCTGAATGTCAATGACTCGTCCGAGACCGTTATGCTGATAGTGATCCGCGCCTATGCCGAAAACAAGACAGGATTCCACAGGCTTGTCGCAGCCTTCCCCCATGATTTTACGTTCCCGGCGGCATATACAGGGCGCGACCAATGCCTTTTTCTGCTGCCGCACCAATTCTTCCGCATTTTCATAAGACATCACGTCTAACTGAGGCGTAAGACTGCGTTTGACAGGGATTGTCCGCAGTTGAGGCGATTTTTTCCATATCTCTAAGTCAAAGAGCGTGGGAATGTACTCATTCATGTCCCGAATCAGCCCCGGGTCCAAGTCATTCACATGATATTCCCAGATGCCGATAACAAACTGCGCCGCCATATACTCAGGCTGTCCCTTGTCTGAAACGCTTCTGAGAATAAGCCCTTTTTTTGCCATCAGTTCAAGACGTTCCGCCGCCTGCCGGGGCGTGATTTTTGCCCGGCGTGCGATGACTCTCGCCTCTTCGGCAATCAGGGTGAGATGTGTCGCCAGTTCCGCCTCATCAGGCGTGAAAAGCCGTTTGAGGATGCGGATTTCCACGCCGCTTTCGCTGGGCGGAAATCCGCCCGGCAGGTTGTCCAAATGCCGGGCAAGCTTTTGATAAATGGGGTCTGTCATGGAATGTCTCCTTGTATTGAGAATACACATCAAACGGTAGGGCGGGGTTACGTCCCCGCCGTTTCATTGCTTCTCAATATCAAACACAATGTTTCCGTCCACAATTGTCATCACCGCGCAGCCTTTCAACTGCATACCGTTAAACGGCGTGTTCCGGCTCCGTGAGCGGAAAGTCTCAGCATTTACGATATATGATCTTTCAGGATCAATGAGGGTTATGTCCGCAGGACTGCCTTTTTTCAAGCCCTTGTCAAGACCGAGAATCCGCGCCGGATTGAGAGACATTTTTTCAATCAGTTCCGGCAACGTCAGCACGCCTTTTTCAACCAATTGCAGACTCAGAGACAGCGAGGTTTCCAAGCCGATAATGCCGTTTGCCGCCCGGTCAAATTCCACATCTTTTTCCAAAGAAGAATGCGGCGCATGGTCGGTGGCAATCACATCCAGCGTGCCGTCTGCAAGCCCTTCAATCACTGCTTCTCTGTCCCGCTCGGAGCGTAGCGGCGGATTCATTTTCGCATGAGTGTCGTATTCTCCGACCGCTGCTTCGGTCAGCGTGAAGTAATGCGGTGCGGTTTCCGCTGTTACCGCCGCGCCTCTTTTTTTTGCCTCTCGTATTGCCGCGACAGATTCTGCGGTGCTGACATGAGCAATGTGAAGCCTTGCGCGGGTGAGTTCGCAAAGGGCAATATCCCGCATCACCATGACGCTTTCCGCGGCGTTGGGAATACCGGCAAGCCCCAGACGCGTGCCATACACGCCTTCATTCATCACGCCGTTTCCCGCAAGTTCAAGGTCTTCGCAGTGAGAAATCACCAACAGCCCGAAACCTTTGGCGTATTCCAAGGCTTTCCGCATCAGACGGCTGTTTGTCACGGGCTTTCCGTCATCGGAAACCGCAACTGCGCCCGCGCTTTTCAATTCTCCGTATTCACTCAGCGCATTGCCCTCAAGCCCTTTGCTGATCGCCCCGACCGGATACACACGGGCAGCTTTTGCCTCATAAGCTTTTCTGAGAATATATTCCGTGACCTGCCGGTTGTCGTTCACGGGCTTGGTGTTCGGCATGGTGCAGACCGCCGTGAAACCGCCGTGAACCGCCGCGAGACATCCGGTTTCAATTGTCTCTTTGTATTCCTCTCCCGGCTCCCGAAAATGAACGTGCATGTCAATCAGTCCGGGAACGACGATTTTGCCGGAAGCGTTGATGGTCGTTAGGTTCGGGGTTCGGGGTTCGAGGTTCGGGGAGTCGCCTCTGACCTCGTACCTCATACCCCGAACCTGTTTATCGTTCGGGGTTCGGGGTTCGAGATTCGGGGCGATGTCCGCAATTTTTCCGTGTTCAATCAGAATGTCATAAATTCCGTCCCATCTTCCCGGATCAATGAGTCTTCCGTGTTTAATCAGCAACATTTCGCGCACCTCCCAGCACAAGATACAGCAATGACATCCGAACCGCAACGCCGTTTGTCACCTGATCCAAGATGATGGAATAGGGACCGTCCGCCACTTCCGGCGAAATTTCAACGCCCCGATTCACGGGCCCCGGGTGCATAATCAGCACATCTTTTTTTGCCCCTTCCAGACGTTTTTTGGACAGCCCGTAAACCGCCGCATATTCCCGCTCTGTGGAAAAGAGAAAGCCTTTCTGCCGTTCTTTCTGTATCCGCAGCATCATGATCACATCCGCGCCCTCAACGGCTTCGGCAATATTGTAAGTGACCGCCGCGCCGAGGCTTTCAATGTCTCGCGGCATCATGGTGGGCGGTCCCGCCAGAACCACCTCGGAACCCATTTTGGTAAATCCGGCAATATTTGAACGCGCCACCCGGCTGTGCAAAATATCTCCGATAATGGCAATCCGCAAGCCTTTGAGCGTGCCTTTGTTTTCCCGCACGGTCATCATATCCAGCAGGGCTTGGCTGGGATGGGCATGAGTTCCGTCTCCGGCATTGATGACCGAAGCTTTGAGACTGCGCGCCAGCAGATGAGGCGCGCCCGAAGAACTGTGCCGCATCACAATGACATCAGCATTCATCGCCTCGATGTTTTTTGCCGTATCAATAAGCGTTTCTCCTTTGACGATGCTGCTGGTGCTTGCGGATATGGAGATGCTGTCCGCGCTCAGACGCTTTGCCGCAATATCAAAAGAAGTGCGCGTGCGGGTACTCGCTTCATAAAAAAAAAGCACGACGGTTTTGCCGCGCAATGTCGGCACTTTTTTCACCGGACGGCTTGAAATTTCTTTCATCTTTTCAGCGGTATCCAAAATCAGCGTGATGTCTTCCGCGGAAAGAGATGCAATATCTAAAATATCTTTTTTTGCAAATTGCATGGTGTTATCTCTATCGGTAGTAGTAAGGTGGGCATTTCATGCCCACCCTACATTCATCTCAATATCTGCCCGATTCTTCCCCATCGGACATAATCAAGAAAAGATGCGGAATTGTCTTTGTTCCATGACCAGTAAATCATAAAAGCTTTTCCTTTGACCGCATCCAAGCCCACAAATCCCCAGAATCTGCTGTCATAGCTGTGATCCCGGTTGTCCCCCATGACAAAAAGACTGTTCGGCGGCACTGTTGCCGGTCCGAAATTGTCCCGAGGCTGAATACCTGTCGGGAAAACATGGGGGTCTGAGCGAACCGCATATTTGTCATCATCAACAGGATTGTTGTTCACATACACCTTTTTGTTACGGACTTCAATCACATCGCCTGCCACGCCGACCACCCGCTTGATGAAATCTTTCTCAGGGTCTTCGGGAAACTTGAACACGACAATATCTTCGCGTTGCGGGTCTTTAACGGAGATAATTGTTTTTTGAATGAAAGGGAGTTTTACGCCGTAAATAAATTTGTTGACCAGAATATGGTCGCCGATCTGGAGGGTTTCTTTCATGGAGCCGGAGGGAATTTTAAATGCCTGAACGATAAATGTTCGTATGAACAAAGCAAGTATGATCGCAATCACAATCGCCTCAACATTTTCCCGCAGCGCGCTTTTTCCGGGTTTGATCTCTTTTTCCAGAGAATTTTTCGAGTTCAATCTTATTTAACCTTTCCTTTAGTTATTTGTCAGTTCTCGGCAGCGTCTTGCGACCGCCGACATTAAAAAAAATACAGCTTGCTTTATAACCTGATATTGTTTTTTGTCAAGAGTTATGGAAAAATGAAAACAAAGCCGTGTCCAATTTCTCTCGTTTCCATATTCTACGTGGGAACATATCTTCTCCGGAGTGCAAAAATTGCATTTTTGCAAAAAGCCCATTTATAAGACCGGTTCCGCACTCCGGAACGGGGACGCGGAGCGTCCGGTCTGCATTCCCACGCAGAGCGTGG
>DZCT01000233.1 GCA_022736535.1 Desulfatirhabdium butyrativorans
GGCAAGACCATGGACAAGAAAGAACTCAAGCATCTGGAATCCGAAGCTTGGGAAGACTTCCTTGACATGACCTGCGGTCAGGCAAACCTGTGGTGCGCCACGAACACCGAGCCTGAAAAGAAAAATTCCGAAGTTATGCCGACCGAACCGTATCTGCTCGGTTCTCACTCCGGCTGTTGCGGTTTGTGGGTTTCGGGCCCGGATTTCAAATGGGTGCCTGATGCTTACAAAATCAAAGCGGACAACGGCAAAATTTACAACCGTATGACCACGGTCAACGGTCTGTTCACAGCCGGCGACGGCGTGGGCTGCTCCGGTCATAAGTTCTCCTCCGGTTCACACGCCGAAGGCCGTATGGCTATCAAACAGATGGTCCGCTATGCCAAAGATCATGCCGATTTCAAACCCGCTCTGAAACAGAGCAAGGCTGAACTGGTTGACGTTGTTTACAAACCGGTCAGAAATTTCCTTGCAAACTGCGCTTACACCACGGCCGTCAACATCAACCCCAACTACATCAAGCCCGAAGGCATGATGTACCGGCTGATGAAAGCCACGCATGAATACGGCGCAGGAACAGCAACTTTTTACCTGACCACCAGCAAGAATCTTGAGATCGTGATGGAACTGCTCCAGACCATGCGTGAAGATGCTGAAAAACTGGCGGCGGGCGACCTCCATGAACTGATGAGATGCTGGGAAATTCTGCATCGTATCTGGACAGTTGAATCTCATCTGCGTCACATTCAGTTCCGCAAGGAAACCCGTTATCCCGGATTCTACTATCAGGCGAACTTCCCGGGACAGGATGACAAAAATTGGTTCTGTTTTGTCAACTCCAAGTTTGACGCCAAAGCACAGAAATGGGATGTATTCAAGAAAGATTACATCAAGATTTTCCCGGATAAATAATGAAAGAGAGGTCAGGGGTCAGGGGTGAGAGGTCAGAGGCGTAAAAACATGCGTTTCCGCCTCTGACCGCTGACCTCGTACCTCAAACCTTTCTTTCAACCAACGTACCTCCAAGTGTCGTCAGATGCTTGGAGGTTTTTATTAAGTGAGAATTGAGAAATAATTTTTCAATTTTCAATTTTCAATTCTCAATTCTCAATAAAAGGAGGGACAGCATGACAGTAAACAAAAGCGGAAGCATCCTGGTTGTCGGAGGAGGCATCAGCGGTCTGACCACAGCCATCGAGGCGGCGGAGGTGGGATATGAAGTTTTTCTTGTCGAAAAAAATCCTTATCTGGGCGGCAGGGTCTCACAGTTGAATCAGTATTTCCCCAAACTTTGTCCTCCGAGCTGCGGGCTTGAAATCAATTACAGAAGAATCAAAGACAATCCGAGAATCAAAGTTTTGACGCTCGCGGAAGTGGAAAAAATTGAGGGAACAGCCGGTTCATACGATGCGACGATCAAAATCAATCCCCGATATGTGAACGAAAACTGCACCTGCTGCGGCGAATGCGCTGCTGCCTGTCAGACTGAAATCCCCAATGAATTCAACTTCGGCATGGACAAAATCAAAGGCGCTTATCTTCCCTTTGAAATGGCTTTTCCTGCCCGTTATGTGATTTCTTCCCGGATTCTGGGAACAGAAGATGCGGAACGCTGCAAAGCCGCCTGCAAATATGACGCGGTTGATCTCGGCATGGAGGCAAAAACTGTCACCCTCAATGTCGGCGCGGTGGTCTGGGCAACCGGATGGCAGCCCTATGACGCCGGAAAAATAGACAATCTGGCTTTCGGCAGGTATCCCAACATCATCACCAACATGATGATGGAGCGGCTGGCATCTCCCAACGGACCTACCGGGGGCAAAATTCTGCGCCCCTCGGACAGCAAGGAACCTGCCAGTGTCGTTTTTGTTCAGTGCGCCGGCTCCAGAGACGAGAATCATCTTCCCTACTGTTCCTATATCTGCTGCATGGCTTCTCTGAAACAGGCAACCTATATCCGGGAACGATACCCGGAAGCAAAAATTTACATATTCTATATTGACCTCAGAGCGCCCGGCGCCCGCTATGAAAAATTTTATCAGAAAATCAAAGCGGACAAAAACATCATTCTTATTAAAGGCAAGGTGGCGGAGGTCAGTGAAGACCCGGAGACAAAGAATGTGACCGTGGTCGCTGAAAATGCGGTTACAGGTGAAAAAATCAGGCAGGCGGCAGAAATGGTGGTGCTTGCCACCGGTATGCAGCCCACAGCCGCAACCGTGAAACTTCCCGCAGATTTGAAATACACGGCGGACGGTTTTATCATCAATGATTTTGAAAAAGGCGGCATGTTTGCGGCAGGATGCGCCAACAAACCCGCAGATGTGGTATCATCGAATCAGAATGCGACAGGCATGGCGCTGAAGGCGATCCAGACATTGAGGAATTGAGAAAAGAGAAAAGAGAAGTGAGAAATGCCTTGTCATTTCGAGCGGAGCGAGAAATCTTTTTCAATTCTCAATTTTCAATTCTCAAATTCTCAAACAGGAGGAATGATGGATAAAAAATACGGTGTTTATATCTGCACAGGCTGCGGCATCGGGGATACCCTTGATATAAAAGCGTTGAGCAGTGTGGGCAAGAAGTTTCCGGTCAAAACACATCCTTTTCTCTGCGGAAAAGAAGGTGTGGAACTGATTAAAAAAGATATTTCGGGTGAAGGCACCAACACGCTGGTCATTGTCGGCTGTTCCCGCCGGGTCAATTTCGACATCTTCCGTTTTGAGGGCTGCATCACCGAGCGGGTCAATGTCAGAGAGCAGGTGGTCTGGTCCCATCCCCGGTCGGAATTTCCCGCGCTCACAGAAGATCAGATAGATGACGGCGAACATTTTGACCGGGTTCAGATGCTTGCCGAAGATTATCTGAGAATGAGTCTGGCAAAAGTCGAAAAAATCAATCTTCCCGAAGCTTACAAGTTAGACACACTGAGCCGGAAGATTCTGGTGATGGGCGGGGGCATCACGGGCATTTCTGCTGCCACCGACGCGGCAAAAGCCGGATATGATGTTACCATCGTGGAAAAAGCCGCGCATATCGGCGGATACGCTGCAAAAGTGCGGAAACAGCTCCCGTTGGAAAACCCCTATGAAGATATTATTCAGCCGGTGATTCAGGCAAAAATTGATGAAATGGAGAAATACTCCAAAAATATCACCGTGAAAACAAATACAGTGGTTGCCCGTATTGCCGGACAGCCCGGCGATTTCACGGTCACGCTGAAAAAACCCGGTGAAAAAACTGAATTTGACGTGCCTTTTCCGCTGCCGCCGGAAATGAAAGTGGATGAATCCGGCAAAGAACTGGATGTGGAAAAGCTGCGTGAGCGTTATCTGGAATACAATCAGGGCAAGAAAGACATTCTGACCTTTGATCCCAACGGCGAAAAATTCGGCGCGGTCATTCTTGCCGCAGGCTGGCGTCCCTATCAGCCTGAAAAGGGCGAGTTTGCCCATCTGGGTTTCGGCGAACTGCCGGATGTTGTGACCAACCATCAGTTTGAAGAAATGGCTTCAAAAGGCAAAATCACAAGACCCTCAGACGGCAAAGAAGCAAAATCGGTTGTTTTCATTCAAAGTCCGGGCAAAGACGAAGACGACAGCGATTTTGCCTATGCAGGATCCGTGACCAGTCTGGTTTCTCTCAAACAGGCAAGCTATGTGCGGGAAGATTATGAAGACGGAAAAGCATATATCTTCTATCAGCACATGCGGACCCCGGGACTTTCAGAGAATTTCTACAAAAGCATTCAGCAGGATCCGGGCATCTTCCTGACCAAAGGCAGCGTGGTCGGCGTGTCCAAAAACGGAACAGGTCTGGTGGTGGAGGCAAACGACACGCTTCTGGGCGACAAGATCAAAGTCAAAGCAGACATGGTGGTGCTGGCAACCGGCATGGTGCCGGTCACAGTGGACGATCCGGTTGTGAATCTTGCCTATCGTCAGGGGCCCGCTTTCCGTGACATCGGACTGTTCAACGGATACTGCGACTCGAATTTTATCTGCTTTCCCTATGAAACCCAGCGGACCGGCATTTATGCGGCAGGCTGCATCCGCCGCTCCATGACCATGGAAGAATGTATTGAAGACGCGGCAGGCGCGGCATTGAAAGCCATTCAGTGTTTGGAATCCGTCAACAGAGGCGTTGCGGTTCATCCCCGTTCCGGCGACATGACCTTTCCGGATTTCTTCTTTCAAAGATGCACCCAGTGCAAGCGCTGCACAGAAGAATGTCCTTTCGGCGCGCTGGATGACGATGAAAAAGGCACGCCCAAGCCGAATCCCACCCGTTGCAGACGCTGCGGCACCTGTATGGGCGCCTGTCCTGAACGGATTATCGGCTTTGCGGATTACAATGTTGACAGCATCGGCTCTATGGTCAAAGCCGTCAAAGTGCCTTCCAGCGATGATTATTCCGAACCGCCCCTGCGGTTCCTCGGATTAGTCTGTGAAAACGACGCTTATCCCGCATTGGATATAGCGGGTCTGAACAAACTCAGCTTTTCTGCGGACGTGCGCTTTATTCCGGTCAGATGTCTCGGTTCCGTGAATGTGATCTGGATCAAAGATGCGCTTTCTCAGGGCATGGACGGCGTGTTCCTGCTGGGATGCAAGCACGGTGACGATTATCAGTGTCATTTTGTAAAAGGAAGCGAACTGGCGGATATCCGAATGAAAAAGATCGGCGATGCGCTGGCAAGCCTTGCGCTGGAAATGGAGCGGGTACGGCAGTTTCAGGTTGCCATTGACGAATACGACAAACTTCCCGGAATCATCAACGGTTTTGTAGCAGAAGTGGAAGCGCTGGGTCCGAACCCGTTTAAAGGATTTTAAATTTGAGGTGAGAGGTTTGAGGTAAGAGGTTCGAGGTAAATTCCTCTGACCCCGAACCCCTGACCTCTTACCTTTTTACAAATTTGAGGTGAGAGGTTTGAGGTAAGAGGTTCGAGGTAAATTCCTCTGACCCCGAACCCCTGACCTCTTACCTTTTTTACAAAGGAGGTTCCATATAATGGCGGATAAATATCTGATTGAGCCGGATGTGGAGTTTATCAAAGAGATTCAGAAGATGGGCGGGGATACGCTGAAAAAATGTTTTCAGTGTGCGACCTGTTCGGTGGCGTGTCCGATTTCCCCGGACAACAGGCCCTTTCCCCGAAAGGAAATGATTGCAGCCTCTTGGGGACTGAAAGACCGGCTGGTGGGCAACGGCGATATTTGGCTGTGCCACAATTGCGGCGACTGCACCGCGCTGTGTCCCCGTGGGGCAAAACCGGGAGATACGCTCGGCGCGATTCGTGCGTATGCGGTGACGGAATATGCAGCGCCGAAAGCCCTGGGCAAGATGGTGAACGATCCCGACAAATTCCTTGTTCTTCTGCTGATTCCGGCTGTGATCTTTCTTGCGCTGGGCATTGTGCTGAAAATCTTCGGCGTAAACTGGCTGAACTTCAGCCCCGGCGGCGAAGAAATTGTTCACGGCAAATTCTTCTCCACATGGCTTGTTGACCTTATCATGGTTCCCACGTCCCTCTGGGTGGTGGCGATCTTTGCTTTGGGGCTCAGACGATTTCTGGGCGACATGCACGAAAACGCATTGAGAGAAGGCAAAACCGATAAGGAAAAAATTGATGCGGTAGAATTTCTGAAAGCCTTGTGGCGGGTGCTGCCCACGATTCTGAAACATAAGAAATTCTCCGAATGCGGCGAAAATCAGGAGCGGGCCACATCGCATCTGATGGTGTTTTACAGTTTTGTCGGACTTTTTATTGTTACGGGCATTTTCTTTGTGGCATTGTACGGGCTTCAGATTCACGGTCCTTATTCCCAGTGGAATCCGGTGAAATGGCTGGCAAATGTGTCCGGCATCGCGCTGGTGATCGGCACTTTCCTGATGATAAAAGAACGCCTCACCAACAAAGATCAGGTCACGGTTTACAAAGACTGGTATCTGCTGATCATTGTGATGGGCGTGGGTCTGAGCGGTATGCTCACGGAAGCCACCAGACTGGCAGGCGTGGCAGGACTTTCCTACACGCTGTATTTCATCCATCTGGTGTTTGTGTTCAATCTGTTTGCATTTCTGCCGTTTTCAAAGCTGGCGCATCTGGTTTACCGAACCGTTGCAATGGCTTATGCGGAATACGGAAACAGAAAGTAACTTCTGATTGATATTTTATTGGTATGGTGGGCATGAAATGCCCGCCTACCACCGATAAAGAAAACGGGAAGAAGCGAAAGTTTCTTCCCGTTTTTATTATAACGGCGGGGACGTAACCCCGCCCTACCTGAAATTATGAGAATCGAAATGACAGACCGCAGCCCGATTTCAGAATGGGAAAATACTAACCGTATTGACGGCGTTTTCAGCAAAAAATATATTGCAGAATTAAAAAATCGTGGAAACAGCGATCTGGCTCATTTTATTGCAAAGCAGAAGGATAATAAAAGCCTTGTTTTTATATTGGAAAATTTAGGATACCTGCCCAAAAATTTTGATGGAAAATTTTTAATTCCTCTGCTGAATCATGAATACAGTAAAATCAGATTACTCGCAGCCAAAAATATTGCCAAATTAAGCAATCTCGACAATACGGCAATTCTGCTTCAAACCTATCAGAAAGAAACGGATACATCTGTAAAACGTGAAATTGTTTCTGCTATCGGTAGAATGAGAAATCCTGATAATAAAAAGATATTGATAGATTTATTGCAGGATAATGATCCGAAAATTGTATGTCAGGCAATTCGCGGATTGTTGGTATTTGAAAATGACAGCGAAGTCGTTGAGAAGTTGAAACCCTTGATAAATCATCCGAATGAAATGGTCAGAACGGTGATTTACAAAGAATTTTTTGCTATAACTGAGAGCAGTCAGAATAAATCGCCGCATCCTGCAAGCCATGACTGTCTTAAAAATGTGGTCGTCAACAGTGACGTTTTGCAAGCTTTAAAATATGTTCCGGATGAAAGCATTCATCTGACTTTCACTTCCCCGCCTTATTACAATGCCAGAGATTATTCCATTTATCCGAGCTATCAGCACTATTTGGAATTTTTGGAAAAAGTGTTCAGAGAGACTCATCGGATTACCAAAGAAGGCAGATTTCTGATTGTGAATACCTCGCCGATCATCATTCCGAGAGTCAGCCGCTCGCATTCAAGCAGGCGTTATCCGATTCCCTTTGATTTGCATCCGTATTTGGTAAAGATGGGCTGGGAATTTATTGATGATATTATATGGTTAAAACCTGAAAGCTGTGTAAAAAACCGAATCGGCGGTTTCATGTAGCATCGCAAGCCCTTGGCATATAAACCCAATTCAATTACCGAATACTTAATGGTTTATCGGAAGCAGACAGAAAAACTCTTAGACTGGAATATGCGAAGCTATGACGAGGAAACTGTAAATCAGAGCAGAGTGCCGGACGGTTATGAAACTTCCAATGTCTGGAGGATAGACCCTGCATTTGACAAAGTGCATCCTGCTGTTTTTCCTTTTGAATTATGCAAACGGGTGATTCAGTATTATTCTTTCAAAGGGGATTTGGTTTTTGATCCTTTTGCCGGAAGCGGAACCGTGGGGACAACTGCAAAAAGTTTAAGTCGTCTGTTTTTCCTCACAGAAAAGGAAAAGACGTATTTTGACTATATAAAAGAAAAGCTTGGGAAAGAAACGCTTTTTGAAGAACACTTGCCTGCACGTTTTTACACTTTGAAAGAATTTCAGGAGCATATTCCAGAAATCAGGGTGTCTGATTTTGATGGAAAACAAATGGCATCTCGCAATATAACTGTAACATCTCATCATATTGACTTGGACAAACACAGAAAAAAATTTTTCAGTTTTGA
>DZCT01000234.1 GCA_022736535.1 Desulfatirhabdium butyrativorans
GCAAGTCGCAAAAACCCAGAAGCAATATATCATTGAAACCCACAGCGAATATCTCTTGAACCGGATTCGGCTGGCGATTGTGAAAGGAGAAATTGATCCTTCGTGGGTATCTCTTTATTATTTTGAAAATTCCGTTGACGGAAGCAAGACTTACCCGATAGAATTGATGACTGACGGAGAGGTACGGAACGCGCCGCAGGGATTTTTTGATACCTACACAATAGATATTATGAATATTGCTCTGTATGCGTAAAGATATATTTATAGATAACAATATCGCGAAAAATTTTGCCAATGCCTCGGATCCGGAATATCAAAAGCTGATTCAATGGCTCATGGCGTATAACCCGGATAACAAGTCAGAAAATGCCTATCTCATGGTGTCAAACAAATTGATTGCCGAATATACGCGGACATGCGCTGCTGCATGGTCAAAAAAAAGTATTGTTGAGATCATCAAAAACATGACTATGGAAAAGAGATTAGTCAGAATCACTAATGAGCAAATTAAAGACTTCAAGCGAAAATATTTCAAGAAGAAAGTCGTAAAAAATTTCACCTGCAACAAAGAAGATCGGGAGCATATCCCCGTCGTGTTGCTTTCAGAGAGAAAATATGCCTTGAGTCTTGATGACAAATTCATCAATGATCTGATAAAATTTCCCGGTTTTGTGGTGCTGGCAGCCGAAAGACCTGAAAATCTGCCTTATAATCTGTAAATGTTACATATAAAGAGGCTCCTTATGAAAAATCATGCTTATGCTTATGGCTTGGAAATGATAAATGTCGTTGCCGGACTGTCATTCAGAGTGAATGAAACCTTGAAGAAACTGCATCCTGCTCAGGCTGTATTCCTCGGTTATCTTGCATATATATGTATGGGTTCGATATTGCTGTCTCTGCCGATTTCCTGCACAAAATATGTTTCCGTATTGGACAATATTTTTATCGCCACATCGGCAGTTTCCACCACAGGACTTTCGCCGATCAGTATTGCCGATGATTATACATTCTGGGGACAACTGGTGATTCTTATGCTGATCCAACTCGGAGGCATCGGATATATGACTTTCGGGTCTTTTATCATTCTGTCCGGAAAAAGGACATTGCCGCAACACCGTGAAAATATTTCGGCGACGGTGTTCAGTCTTCCCAAAAATTTCTTAATTCAGAAATTCATAAAGAGTGTTGTAATATTTACCTTTATTTTTGAATCCTTCGGCACGGTATGGCTCTATTTTATCTTTAAATCGGCAGGGATGAAAATGCCGCTGTGGAGTGCGGTTTTTCACAGTATTTCCTCTTTCTGTACCGCAGGCTTCGGTCTTTACAACGACAGTTTTATGGCTTTTCATAACAATGTTCAGTTAAATCTGGCGATTTCAATTCTGAGCTTTGCAGGAGCTATCGGATTTATCGTTTTCGTGGATATTTGGCGCAAACTGAACGGAAAAGTTCAACAGATTACCCTGACGAGCAAGATCATTATCAAAACGACATTCTGGCTTACCCTGTGCGGCACATTTCTGATTTTTATTTCAGAACCCTCCATTCAGCCTATGCCGCCGGGTGAACAGCTTCTTGCCGCTTTTTTTCAGACAATGACAGCACTTACGACCGTCGGTTTCAATACCGTTTCCATTTCCGAACTCACCAAAGCATCGCTGTTGCTGATGGTGGTTCTGATGGTTATCGGGGCATCTCCTTCGGGAACCGGCGGGGGGCTGAAATCAACAACCTTTTCGGCAATGATAGGAATTATGAAGAGCGCGTTGCAGGGAAAATCGGAAGTCACCTTCTGGGGACGGGAAGTTCCTCCGGAACGAGTACGGATGGCAACCGCCAGCTTCGGTTTTTACATTATCTTTTTAACTCTCGGAATCTATCTGTTATCGCTGACCGAGCAATGTGCTTTTGAAAGCGTGTTGTTTGAAGCCGCATCCGCGTTGGGTACAGTAGGATTGAGCATGGGCATTACTTCGACGCTGACCCATCTCGGTAAAATCATTGTCACCCTGCTCATGTTCATCGGACGGCTCGGTCCTTTGACTTTCGGGATGGCACTTTTTCTGAGGCAGGATACTTTCTGCCATGAAGATAATGACATTGCCATTTAGCAGCACTCTGAGAATCTATGCTGTGAAAAAAGCTTATCTTGTGACACAGCATCAGTCCGACACGGCAGTATTTGAAAAACTGCTTTCGGAAAACAGGAGTGCTTTCACAGATGAAACCTGACACAAGCGATGGATAAGTGATGAACCGCAATACTGAATACGAGAAAAAAATTTCCGAATACGGATGGGATGCGCTTTTATCGCTCTGGAAACAGATAGAAGACAGAAAAAGCGACAGTGAATGGGGCGCGGGCAGGGCTTATGAATACCTGATTCTCCGTGCATTCCAGTTAGACGGGCTGAAAGTGCGCTGGCCTTACAATGTGGGCGGACTCGAACAGATAGACGGCGTTGTTTACTCAGACGGCATTGCTTTTCTGATCGAATGCAAAGACCATGTTGAGCCTGTCAATATCGAACCGATAGCCAAACTGAATCATCAGCTTTCCCGAAGACCGCCGAATGCGATGGGGATTGTTTTCAGTTACAGCGGATTTACTGACTCTGCTGTGAGATTGACGCCGCCGAGAATACTTCTGTGGCAAGGCGATGAAGTCAGTTACGCGATCCGAAAACGATATATGCGCGGCGGCCTTATGGAAAAATATTGTCATTGTATTGAAAACGGTCTTCCTGAATATCATATTCAAACTGAGGCACTGTGATGAAAAAAGTTTATCTTGTGACACAACATAAATCCGACACGGCAATATTTGAAAAACTGCTTTCGGAAAAGATTGTTGATAAGGTTTTTGTGGTAGAAGGCGCCGGCAGGTCTTCGGCAAGATCGCTGGCAGCCTCGATTCTTGCCGTCAAACAGCGTCCTGTCGCGCTGATTGTTGACGCGGATACAACAGACGCCGATGATATTCAGGCGCAAAAATATATGTTGCGGGAACTTCTCTACCGGGCATCTCCCGGCATTCCTTTTGAGGTATTTCTCGCCGCGCCGGAGATAGAAGCCGTCTTTCTTCAGGATCGGTCTTTCATTGAAAGACTTGCCAATCGGCAATTCTCAGACGCCGAATGGCAGGCGGCAGCTCTGCATCCAAAAAAATTTTTGTCTGATATTCTCAAAGAAGAAGATCAGGTGTCTGCAAAAATACTTGAAAAGTCGGACGAACACGCGATTCATGCCATGCAGAAGCATCCGCTGTTAAGCGATGTCTGCAATTTTCTGAGTTCAGTCATTGACGGCAAAAATTGACAACGAAAACAAGAACTTATTATAAAAACACGAAATGTTTACTTTCCTTAAATAAAGGAGTTTTTATGAAGGAAATTCATATCGGATTACTCGGATGCGGCACGGTCGGCACAGGTGTTGCTAAAATTCTGATCGAAAACAAAGACCTGATCTGTTCCCGCGTCGGCGCTGCGCTCAAGTTGAAATATATCGCTGATATTGATACGGAAAAAGACAGAGGCATCCGATTCGGCGAGGGCGTTTTGATCTCCGATGCGGAAAAAGTCCTCAATGATCCTGACATTGACATCATCGTTGAGATGATCGGCGGCGAAGGCATTGCAAAACAGTTTATTTTAAAAGCAATCTCCAACGGCAAACACGTTGTTTCCGCAAACAAAGCCCTTATTGCGAGTCAGGGAAACGCATTGTTCAAAGCAGCGTCGGAACGCAATGTTGACATCGGATTTGAGGCGAGCGTGGGCGGCTGTATGCCGATTATCAAAACCCTGCGGGAATCTTTGGTCGGCAACCGCATTACTTCCATGACCGGCATTCTCAACGGCACCTGCAACTATATCTTATCCAAAATCACGGATGAAGGCATGAGCTTTGAAGCCGCGCTTGCCGAAGCTCAGGCAAAAGGCTTTGCCGAAGCAAACCCCGCATTAGATGTGGGCGGCTTTGACACTGCCCACAAACTGGCGATTCTCAACGCGCTGGCTTACGGCATGGAAGTCAATCTGAAAGATATTTATATTGAAGGCATTTCCGGGATCACGCCGACGGATATTGCACTTGCGGGTCAGTTCGGATACAGAATCAAACTGCTCGCTATCGGAAAAGACAGGGAAAATGCGATTGAAGCCCGTGTGCATCCCACCATGATTCCTTTTGACAACCTGCTTTCCAATGTGAATGCGAATCTGAATGCGGTCATGGTTTCCGGCGATGCGGTGGGAAATATCCTGCTTTACGGCTACGGCGCGGGCATGATGCCCACTGCCAGCGCAGTGGTCGGCGACATCGTGGATATTGCCCGAAATATCTTATTCGGGACTTCCGGCAGGATTCCGCTGTTTTCCTATCAGCCGGAGAGCATCCGAAACATTCCGGTTATGCCGATGGATGAAATTTTCACGCATTATTATATCCGCTTTTCCGCGGCGGACCGCCCCGGCGTGCTGTCAAAGATTGCGGGAATTTTGGGCAATTATTCCATCAGCATCGAATCTGTTCACCAGAAAGGCAGAAAAATCGGGGGCTTTGTTCCCATTGTCATGCTGACGCACCGCGCGAAAGAAGCAGATGTGAAAAAAGCGTTGTCTGAAATCTCAGTTCTTGATATTGTCGGAAACAAACCGGCGCTTATCCGAATCGAAGATGAGAAAAATGAAGATGAGTAATTAAAACAGAAACCCGTTTACGGATCAATTTCGGTAGGGGCAAGCCCCCGTGCTTGCCCTCACAAAATTCGGAAACTAAGTTTTTTAAAAAAAACTAAGTTTCTTATAGGAGAATAATGAAAAATAAATTATATATCGTATGTTCGGATTTGGAAGGGGTTTTTGTTCCTGAAATATGGATTAATGTTGCGGAGAAAACCGGGATTAAAGAACTCAGGCTGACCACACGGGACATTTCCGACTATGACGTGCTGATGAAGCGGCGGATTGAAATTCTTCGGGAAAACAGGCTGAAAATCAAAGACATCACCGATGTGATCGGGACAATGAAGCCGCTGGAGGGCGCGCCGGCATTTCTGGACTGGCTTCGCTCATGTGTGCCGGTCATCATTGTCTCGGACACTTTTGTTCAGTTTGCGGGACCTCTGATGAAAAAACTCGGACAGCCCACGCTGTTCTGCAATTCGCTGATAATAGAGCCTGACGGAACGATTTCAGGATACAGTCTTCGCCAGAAAGACGGCAAACGCCACGCGGTGCTGGCGCTGAAAAGCCTCAATTACGGCGTCATCGCATCCGGAGATTCCTACAATGACATCAGCATGTTGAAAGAAGCGGATGCGGGCATTCTTTTCTGTCCGCCGGAAAATGTGAAAAATGAATTTCCGGAACTGCCGGTGACTTATAATTATAATGAACTTAAAGGCATTATAGAAAAAACGCTGGGAGTTATGTAGGGCGGGCAGAGTGCAGATCATCGGCAAGTTTATGGAAAAAGGCAGCTTCGTTGATGCGCTCTGCCCACCCTGCTTTCTGTCATTCTGAGCGCAGCGAAGAATCTCGTTTTTATAGTAATCTGATTTTGATTTTTACGGCATATTTTCTGCATACATGCCGTATTCCGCTTTTGAATATCTGTCTGTGTATGTCTGTGTGCGTCTGCGGCAAAAAAACAAAAGCGGATCAGCATATAATACCTTGCAGAGACGCAAGATGTTGCGTCTCTGCCGAAAATGTATTCGTGCTTTTTTTTAACAACTTTCAACAAAGGACGGTGACGATGAAAAACAAAAACAGTTCCCCGAAAGTCTTGCAGTATCTCACTGCGCTGCTCATTGCGGCAATGATGTGTTTCGGTTTCGGCTGCTCCGGCAGTGATGACGACGATCCCGTAAGCACGACAACAACGACAACGGCAGTGACAAGCACCTCAACGACTGTCACTACCACGACGACCACGACAACTACCACGCTTCCGGCTCTGTCCCTCAAAACCGCACGGGATGACAAAGGCGTGTGGTTTATCAGCGGTCCCGATGATGCTTCTCTGTATGATGTTTTTGAAGCCATGGGCTATGCGGTCGCGGCCGACAGACTTTGGCAGGCGGAAACATACCGGCGCTCTGCCCGCGGCAGACTCTCGGAAATACTGGGTGCCGGGGATGCCAACGCCAATCTGAAAACCGATATGTTCATGCGTACCATCGGCTATTCGGATGAGGAATTGCAGGATGCTTTTGACGCGCTGGATTCGGAATCTCAATCGGTTGTCAGCGGATATGTCGCCGGTTTCAACCGCCGCATTACGGAAATCCGCAAAGACGCTTCTCTTCTTCCCTTTGAATTTGCCGCACTGAAATTCAGTCCCGAAGATTGGACCTGCTCCGATCTTCTGGCATGGACTGCCCTGATGCTGAGGAATTTCGACGGCGAAGGATACGAAAGTCAGGGACAGATTGACAATGCCGTGCTTTTTGCCGAACTGACGGCAAAATTTCCGAATGATTTTCAGAAAATGTTTGAAGATTTGCGCTGGGTCAACGATCCGGACGCGCTGACCTACATTCCCAAATCGGAAACCGCTTCGAGAAAAGCGCAGGCTCAGACAATGCCTGCTGAAATTTCAGCGGAAACAGCGGCAATGATTCCGAATCTGAGGACAACTGCTGAGAATATGGCTGAAACCCGCAGTCAGGTTAAGGAAAATCTGAAAAAACTCAACGCGTATCCGCAGATGGGAAGTTACGCCTGGGTGCTGGCAGGGAGCAAAACCGCTTCCGGCAATCCGATACTTTACTCGGGCCCGCAGATGGGATTTCCGGTTCCCTCCATTGTGCTGGAAGGTTCTATCCGCGCCGGCGGGCTGAATATTTCGGGCATGACGGTTGCGGGCATTCCCGGCATCATCATCGGACGCACCCCGCATCATGTCTGGTCTATGCAGGTGGGACATGCTCACACAGTGGATTACTACCTTGAATCTCCGTCCGCGGTGAGTCTGCACAGAATGGAAACCGTCAAAGTGGCGGGGCAGGATAATGTGCAACTGCCGGTTTTCAGGAGTTCGCACGGACCTGTCATCAACCCGCTTCCCTACAATCCCTCAACTTATACGCCGAGTGCGGACAATCCGATTATCTCATGGAAATACTCGCACTGGGGATATGAATTAGATGTTTTCAAAGCCCTGCTGCAACTGGCGCAGGCGTCGAATATGGATGAATTCGGCGCAGGCATCGAGGCTGTGGGCGTGAGTCATCATTTCTGCTATGCGGACAGAGACGGGAATATTGCTTACTGGATGTCGGGTCGTGATCCGGTCCGTCCTGCCGGCGAGTATCGTTTCCCTCAGGGATTCATTCCCGGAACAACGCCGGCGGAATGGGATGCGGCAATCCTCAGACCCCGTTCCACCGACCGGAATACGCCGAGAGGTTTTTACGGGGGCTGGAACAACAAGAGCAGTGCGGACTATTCCAGCGCTTTCAACAGTTTCTCTTATTATTTAGGGAAGTTTCATCGGGCGCATGTTATTGAAGATTATCTTTCATCTCATAGCAATCTGACCTTTGAACAGGTGAGAGATTTGGCAGTCAACATCGCGACGACTGATTCTTTCAATAAAGGCGGAAATCCCTGGAAATTTGCGGCAGATGACTTTTCCGCTGTGATTCGGGAAAATCCCACAGAAAACCGTCTTGCGGCATTGGCTTTGCTGGAAAGCTGGGACGGTCATTTTGTGGCAGGCGGAGAATCGAACTGGGCAACCGGGCTTGAGCGTCCTGATGTTTGGTAT
>DZCT01000685.1 GCA_022736535.1 Desulfatirhabdium butyrativorans
GGCACATGATCATTATCACTATAAATTGCACTTTTTCTGTTTTTGTCATTTCAGGCGAGGACAGAGAGTAGGGTGGGCATTTCATGCCCCAATGCCGTTAAGTTAACAATTTCGTAGGTTGGGGTGAGCTTGCGAACCCCAACATCATCCGGCAAGTGTCGGGGTTCGCAGGCTCACCCCGACCTACATTTCCGCTATATTTTTCTCTTAACTTAACGGCATTGATTTCATGCCCACCCTACATGGGTATCAGACAGCGAAACAGAAGACCTCCGAGATTTCAAAAAACTCGGAGGTCTGACACTCGGCTGTAACGGAAACTTTAACCGCTACTTCCTTTCAAGACTGAAGCTTATCTTGTCGCCGATACGCACCTGTTTCATTGACTCAGATATGTAGCCTGTTGCTTCCACCGTAACTTCATAAGTGCTGTTTGCCGACAAGCCGCTGATGACATAAAAACCGCTTCCTTTTATGGCGGCGATCACAGTCAAACTCGATGACTCAGACCGAGCCTTTATAAAGGCATAGCTTATCGGAGAGCCAGAACTCTTTCTACATAAATCTCAATGAATCCGATGGATTAATATCCACAAACTATCCACGTACCCGAAAAACTTTTTATCAGCCGCTTCCAATTCTGGAAATCTGTATCAGCCGGTTCGCACAGGTCAGTATCATAAAACCAGAATCTTTCTAATCTGCTCAAATTAGTCAATTCCGGCGGAATCGGACCGCTCAACTGGTTGCCCCACAGATAAAGGGCTGTCAGACTGCGGAGGCTGCCGAGTTCCGGCGGAATCGTACCGCTCAACTGGTTGCTACCCAGAACAAGGTCTGCCAGATTACTGAGGTTGCCGAGTTCCGGCGGAATCGGACCGCTCAACTGGTTGCTACTCAGACGAAGGGCTGTCAGACTGCGGAGGTTGCCGAGTTCCGGCGGAATCGGACCGCTCAACTGATTCCTCTCCAGATCAAGGTATGGTAGTGGGTCAAATCCGTTGATCAATGATCAAAAAAATGTTATAAATTTTTTATGGAACAGTACATAAAAATTTTATGTCGGTATTTTATGCGGCTGTGTCCCTCAACGAAAGCTGAAACTTCAAGCAGTGTTTCCGAGGGGTTCCGGCATGGGGGTCTGCATTCGCTGATAATCCTGACGATATCAGGTTTACAGAGTCTGAATACCGATAAATCGTATATTATTATCGCTGAAAGCAAAGTGACAGCAATAAACCCGAAGCCGGCAGAAAAAATTTTCAACACTCTGCTCATAAAGTCCCTTTTTTTATCCTCCCCTGAAAAATGAACGGGGCGTAATTAAAAAAAAATCACGCCCCTCTTCATTCGGAAAGAGTGTTGCCTACTTCCGGTTCTGAATATCCCGCATTACCCAGTAAAGAATATCCGGTATCCATGCGGTCCCTAAATTCTTAAAAGGCCCGATACTGTTGACGGCATTTCTGACGCTTATTGCACAAAAGCCGGGGGAAGCCCCGCCCAGTTCGTCTGCCTGCTTGAAAATAGCCGCTTCTTCGGAGGGTGTCGTATAAAAATAAAAAACAGAAACTTTGCTGCCCGCCTCCAGGTGATACCTGATATATTTATTCAAATCCGCTGCCGGGCCGGTGATAATATCTGCCGAACCGACAGCACTCCGGTCTCCGTATGAACCTGCCGGATCATATATGGCGGG
>DZCT01000235.1 GCA_022736535.1 Desulfatirhabdium butyrativorans
CGAATCTCTTTTGACTTTATATGATATTTTTTCCCCGGAGGGGTTTCCCACAGAGTTCACAGAGAAAAAAAAGCCCACGGAGAACACAGAGAGTTTTAAAAAATTCTCTGTGTCCTCTGCGGGAAACAAAATGAGAGAATACTTTCGATAGAGATTTGGTATTATAGTTATCGCTGAAACCGGAAAAGAAACAACCATGCAATGGACAGAAGCGAAAGTCATTTTTGACTTTCATGACAAAGAACTGGCTGCCGAGCTGATTTCAGATGTTTTTTATGGGATCGGCGTAACAGGGCTTGTGATCGAAAGCCCGGATGCCGAACCCACAGAAGATGACTGGGCAGACGGTGTTCAGCAAACTCCCGAACATCATGCGGTAATCGCTTATTTTCCCAAAAACGATTTGATTGAAGAAAGATGCAGGGCATTGGAAAACAAGCTGATAAATCTGGAACAAACACAGGGTGTTGTCTCCCGGATTCTTTATCGGGAAATGGATGAAGAAGACTGGTCAGAATCATGGAAAGAATTTTTCTGGCCCGAAAAAATAAGCCGAAATATTGTGGTCAAGCCCACATGGCGGGAATATTCTCCGGCTGAAAATGAAATCGTGCTGGAGATAGACCCGGGCATGGCTTTCGGCACCGGCACACATCCGACCACGGCTTTGTGCATTCGGATGATTGAAAAATATCTCAAACCCGGGGCTTCCTTTTTCGATGTGGGAACCGGGTCCGGGATTCTGATGGTTGCCGCGGCAAAGCTCGGCGCAACATATCTTCTGGGAACGGACAAAGATGAAGTGGCTGTGGAAATTGCCGAAAAAAACCTGCTGCTGAACAATATAAATCCTGAAAAATTCCGTGTCATGACCGCCCATCTGACCTCCGGCGTGACAGAAAAATTTGATATGGTTGCCGCCAATATTCTGTCTCAGGTGATTGTGATTTTGCTGGATGATGTCAAAAACATTCTGGCGCAGGACGGAATTTTTATCTGCTCCGGCATCGTTGAAGAAAACAGGGATACCGTGACGGAAAAAATGCGGGCATTGTCTTTTGAACTGTTGGAAATACAAAGCGAACAGGGCTGGGTGGCGATTGCGGGGAAAAGAAAAACAGGTGACAGGTAACGTGTAACCGGTCACACTTTTTCCCAATTCCAATATATTGCAGGCAATTCGCCGGTTTCATCAAAGATTTTCCACTGCAAATCTGAAATCATCTCGGCAGCCAGCAGACCGTCGGAAGATTTTTTGTCTTTTATCTTGATGAGAACCCCAATGTCAGCATCCACATCGGACGGCGGTTCGGTAATCTCCGCATCTGCCACAAAGGGTAATTTCAGCAAACTTTTCAATATGTCTATTGTCCATTCAGCTTTTGTTGACATGGGACAAAATCTCCGCTACAAATTCCGAAAGATACCTGAGTCTTTCAATGGTGTAGGATTCATAAGTGCTGTTTTCGTAATCTGCCTGTCTTCTCAGTTCATACAATCCCGCGTATGCTTTTCCTATATCTTTCAATTCCCTCTCTGAAAACAGTTCCCTTTCCATAGAAAATCTGGAAAAAGCTTTGAAGATACCGATATGTTTCCATTTTCCTGTATAGGTTTTGCCGAGAACCGACTGCATATAATTGAATAAAGCAAAATACAGATTGGAAGCGCAGGAATAATAATAGCCTTTTTTATGAGCAAAATTAGCGGTTTCAATCCGATGAACGGCTCTGTTGTAGGAAATTTTATCTGATATCATTCGTTGTTCCGGTATTCACGAATTTAGGATTCTGATGTCTTTTTTTGTCAGGAACGGAATGGAATATTCATTTTGATATGAACTTTGATACAAATAGCGCAAATATCGCTTTTAGTCAATACAGAAGCGTTATAAAATATGCGGAAATGTTTTTATACCGAATCTCTTTTGACTTTATATGATATTCTGCTAAGTTTTTTTCCCACAGAGGACACAGAGGATTTCACAGAGATCACAGAGTTTTTAAAATTCTCTGTGATCTCTGCGGGCTTTTCTCCTCTGTGTTCTCTGCGGGAAACAAAATGAGAGAATACTTTCAATAGAGATTCAGTATTATTACGGGATAAAGCTTATCGGCTTGAACAAAAAATGCCGCAGATGTTCATATTGCGTCTTGCTTTAACGGCGTAAATCAGGTATGAATTTATTTTTAAGGAATAAAATTTGAGATTTTTCCTCTTTATACGAATTCGCTTTCATAACTATTTGAAAGCGAATTCGTATTAGCCTATAGAACTGAAATCTGATGAAACCAAAAACACCCATTGCTGTTGTCGGAATGGGCGGGGTTTTCCCCGGCGCATCCGACCTCGATACATTCTGGAAAAATATTGTCAATAAAAGAGATGCGGTCTGCGAAGCGCCGGAACACAGATGGATTGTCAGACCGGATGCCATTTATGATCCTGTTCCCGCTCCGGACAAGGCATATTCCAAGCGCGCGTGTCTGGTGCGTGATTTCCGCTTTGATCCCGCCGGCATTGATATTGACCGAAAACTTTTGGACAGGCTGGATCCGCTCTGTCATTTTGCGCTTCATGCGGGACGGGAGGCATTTTCAAGCTGCGTCACCTCGTCTTTGGACAAAGAGCGGGTCGGCGTCATTCTTGCCGCGATTGCGCTGCCGACCGATGCCGCTTCCGCGCTCACACGGGAAATACTGGGCAGGGCTTTTGAAAACGGGTTTGGGGTTCGAGGTTCGGGGTTCGAGGCGACACCCCGAACCCCTCACCCCCAACCCTTCACCTCGATTTATCCAACAAGCCTTCCCGCTGCCTTATTGGCAAGGGCTTTGGGGCTGGGCGGCGGCAGTTTCACGCTGGATGCAGCGTGCGCGTCTTCTCTTTACGCGGTGAAGCTTGCCTGCGATGAACTGCACTCGCGGCGGGCGGATGCCATGCTTGCGGGCGGCGTTTCACGTCCCGAATGTCTCTATACGCAGGTGGGATTCAGCCAGTTGCGGGCATTGTCGCCTTCGGGCAGATGCGCGCCTTTTGATGAAACTGCGGACGGGCTTGTGGTCGGGGAAGGCGCGGGCATCGTGGTTTTGAAACGTCTGGAGGATGCGCTGCGTGACGGGGACACGATTTACGGGGTGATTCGGGGCATCGGGCTTTCCAACGACATCCGGGGCAATCTGCTGGCACCGGACAGCGAGGGACAGGTGCGGGCAATGCGTTCAGCTTATGAGGCTTCAGGCTGGTCGCCTTATGATGTAGATTACATCGAATGCCACGGCGCGGGAACGCCGGTGGGAGATGCGACAGAATTGAACAGCCTGCATACGCTCTGGAGAGAATCCGAGCCGGTAGCGTCAGCGACCGGACAGCATAACCCTCAATGTCATTCCGAGCATTCTCTATGGCATTCCGCCCCCCCGCAATGTCATTCGGAACACTTTCAATGTCATTCCGAGCGAAGCGAGGAATCTTTGCGAGATAAAAGATGCGCCATCGGCTCGGTCAAATCCATGATCGGTCATTTGCTCACGGCTGCGGGCGCGGCTGGAATGATAAAAACCCTGCTCGGTCTGAAACACAACATTCTGCCGCCTTCGCTCAATTTTACCAGAGCCGCCAAAGGCAGTCCTCTACACAACAGCGGCAGCCCCTTCCGGGTACAGACGCACGCGCAGGAATGGCGCAGACGAGACAAAAACACGCCCCTTCGCGCTGCTGTCAGTTCCTTCGGCTTCGGCGGGATAAATGCCCATTTGCTGATTGAGGAGGGGTCAGAGGTCAGGGGTCAGAGGTCAGAGGTAATTCCCCGAACCTCTCACCTCGAACCCCGAACCCCCGCCCCTATCGCCATCGTCGGCATGGAAGCCGTTTTCGGTTCTGCCGGTTCTCTGAGAGAACTTCAGGAGACCATTTTTAACGGCGCTTCGCTTATCAGAAAAAGACCGAAGAATCGCTGGAAAGGCGCGGATGACATTGCATCGGAATATCTCATGGGTCGGGGCGATTACGGCGCGTATATGGCGGAATTGTCTCTTTATGTGGGAGAATTTCGGGTGCCGCCCAATGAAATTCCGGATATTCTTCCCCAGCAACTGCTGATGCTGAAAGTCGCGGCAAAAGCCATGCTGGACGCGGGACTGCCCCTGAGAAAAGAGCGCCCCCGCATGGGAGTGATTATCGGCGCGGATTTTGATCTTGAAGCCACGAATTTTCATCTGCGCTGGAATCTTTACAATCAGGTTCAGAACTGGAAATCTTCTGTTCCCGATTTGCGAGGAATTGACGACAAAGAGACCGCACTTTGGCTTGAGTCATTGAGAGATGCCTGCGGTCCGCCGCTTACGGCTGTTCGGACCCTCGGCGCGCTGGGCGGCATCATTGCCAGCAGAATTGCGAGAGAATTTCGTTTCGGGGGACCGAGTTTTATTGTCTCAGGAGATGCGGCTTCCGGCATGAAGGCGATTGAAATCGGTGTCCGGCTGCTCCGGCAAAATGAAGCTGAGACAATGCTGGTGGGCGCGATTGACCTTGCCGGAGATGTGAGAAATATCATCGCGAGAGACAGCATGAGACATTTCAGCACAAAAGGAGACATCCGCCCCTTTGATGCGGCATCAGACGGAACGCTTCCCGGAGAAGGCGCAGCCGCGCTGGTTCTGAAACGCCTGGATCAGGCAATTGCCGACGGAGACCGCATCTATGCTGTGATAAAAGGCATGGGAAACGCGGGCGGCGGGAAGTTGGGGATTGAGGATTCAGATTCTCAGCGTTCACTCAAAAAGATTTACATGCTTTCAGCAGAACGGGCTTTTCTCGATGCAGATGTCTCGCCTGATACGGTGAGTTATGTCGAAGCACACGGCAGCGGGGATCCTCTGGAAGACAAGACAGAATCCGATGCAGTGAGTGAATTTTTTTCAGAGCGAAAAGAATCGCTTTGTCTCGGTTCGGTGAAAACGAACATCGGACATACGGGCGCGTCTGCGGGATTGGCGTCTGTGGTGAAAACAGCCCTGTGCCTGTACCACGAAATCCTTCCGCCGTCGCAATTACTCATCAATTCTCAATTCTCAATTCTCAATTCTCAATTTCCCACATACTGGTTCAGGGACCGGCAGGACGGTCCCCGGCGGTCATTGTGCGCCGCGATGACAACTGACGGAAATTGTTCGCATGTTGTGCTTGAAGGCTTTGCTTATGACTCGCTCGGACAGATACCGGAAAGAGTCATAAACGAGCGAAAACGTCCTGCGGGATTGAAGTCTTACGGGCTTTTTGTCATTGAAGGAGACAACGCGGGAGAATTGTCTCAGGGGTTGAAACATCTGCAAACTTCGGTTCTCAATTCGGGAGATCATATTGAACCGGCAGCCCGCAAATGGTATCTTCACAATCATCTGAATTTCAATAAAAAATATGCACTCTCTCTTGTTGCGGCTGATTTCTCTCAGCTTGAAAGACAGATTGCTCATCACCTGTCAGCGATTACTCATCTCCGTGAGCCGATTGAAAGAGGGGATATTGCTTTTGTTTTTCCCGGTTCGGGCAATCATTATGCAGAGATGGGAAGCGGCATGAGCATTTATTGTCCCGAAATTCTGCGCGGCATGGACGCCAAGACCCTCCGACTGAAAACGCAGTCGGCAAGAGACATGAGATATATAACCGGCGGAGAGGTTCAGGCTTCGATTTTTGCTCAGACGCTTCACGGCATCGCTGTTTCCGATTGGGTCAGGAGTTTCGGCGTAAAGCCCGTTGCGGTGATCGGATACAGTCTCGGTGAATCTGTCGGGCTTTTTGCTACGGAGACATGGACAGACCGCGATGAAATGCTCAAACGGATGCTGGAGACCAATCTGTTTCAGACAGAATTGGCGGGACCCTGCAATGCGGCACGGAAAGCGTGGGGGCTTGCGCCTGATGAGCCGGTGGAATGGCGCGTGGCAGTCATAAATCGCCCCGCGGAAATCGTGCGAGAGACAATAGCCTCATTGCCTTTTGTGCGGCTTTTAATCGTCAACACGCCTGATGAATGTGTGATCGGCGGGCAGAAAAAACAGGTTGAGACATTAGTGAAAATGCTGAAATGCGAAGCTGTTTTTCTTGAAAATATCTCAACAGTTCACTGCGATGCAGCGCTGCCGGTTGCGGAAGCGTACAAGGCGCTTCATGTTTTTCCGACAAATCCCCCGCGAGACATTCGCTTTTACAGTTGCGCGCTGGGACGCGCCCACGAGATAACGAGCGAAAGCGCGGCTGAGTCCATTCTTCGGCAGGCGATTTCCGGCTTTGATTTTCCGGCGCTGATCCGGCAGGCATATCAGGACGGCCTGCGGTTTTTTCTGGAGATGGGGCCGCAGGCATCCTGTACCCGCATGATAAACCGGATTTTGGACGGGAAGCCGCATCTGGCGGTTTCAGCCGATGCCCGCGGGGAAGATGATTATCTCACGATGCTTAAATTTCTCGGGGCATTGATTGCTGAACGCATTCCGGTGAATTTAGATAAACTTTACGGCGATGAGACATATCCGCCGGCGCTCATTACGCCTCGGAAAGAAAATCCCGGGAAAGAGATAAGAATAATGATTGGGGGTGCGGGGTACGAGGTACGAGGTACGGGGCTGATGCCTCTGACCTCGAACCCCGAACCTCGAACCTCTAATTCAAGAGACAAGAATTTCATGTCGCTACACGATCTGATTGAGCCGATGTCGGAGAATATCGCCGCCACTGCGGACGCGCACAGAATGTTCCTCGATTTCTCAGAGGAACTGACTCGGAATTTCGGCAAAACTTTTGCCTTTCAGACGCAACTGCTCGGAAGGATGATAGAGGGGTTCGGGGTTCGGGGTCAGGGGTCAGAGGACAAGGAGCAAAGCTTTTTCCTCGAACCTCTCACCCCTCACCCCGAACCCGCTTTTACTCGCGCCCTGTGCATGGAATTTGCTGTCGGTTCGGCAGGAAAAGTGCTGGGACCGGAATTTGATGTTGTGGATACTTACAAGGCAAGGGTTCGGCTGCCGGATGAGCCGCTGATGCTGGTGGACAGAATTATCTCGGTTGAGGGAGAAAAAGCCTCGCTGACTTCCGGGCGAGTCATCACGGAGCATGATGTGTTTCCGGGCGCATGGTATCTTGACGGGGACCGTGCGCCGGTCTGCATCTCGGTGGAAGCCGGACAGGCAGATTTGTTTCTGTGTTCCTACCTCGGCATAGACCTTGTTGTGAGAGGAAAAAGAACTTACCGGCTGCTTGACGCAACTATCAGATTTCACAGAGGTCTGCCGCGTCCGGGCGATGTGATTCGCTATGAAATCGAAATTGAGAAATTTGTCCGTCAGGGAGAAACCTATCTCTTCTTTTTTCACTTTGAGGGATTTATCGGAAATGAACATCTCATCACGATGAGAAACGGCTGTGCAGGCTTTTTCACAGAAGAAGAAGTCCGAAATTCGGGCGGCATTATTCTGACCGAAGATGAGACAAAAAGAATGCCGGGCAAAAAGGATTTCAGCGAGTTAGTTCCGCTTTCTGCGGAAAGCTACGATGATGCGGCAGTGGAATGTCTC
Organism: Desulfatirhabdium butyrativorans; assembly: GCA_022736535.1. Taxonomy (GTDB): domain Bacteria; phylum Desulfobacterota; class Desulfobacteria; order Desulfobacterales; family JAIFKL01; genus JAIFKL01. Next base: position 7,572 of record DZCT01000235.1, read on the forward strand.
AGGCAGGGAAATCTTGCCGGATGTTTCGGCGAGATATTTGCAGGCGTATCACTTGCCGAGTCATTGAGACTTCCGGGCGGGCGGATGCGGCTCATTGACCGGATTCTGCTTTTGGACCCGAACGGCGGCCGTTACGGCATCGGCATGATTCGGGCAGAAGCCGACA
>DZCT01000236.1:0-6218 GCA_022736535.1 Desulfatirhabdium butyrativorans
TTTCCCCCTTAAAAAAAGGAAAGGGAACTCCCCTGTCCGTATTTTTCAAACACCTTCTACCATTCAGGGAAGCCGTTCGGAAACGCATAAATATCAGCTTTCACCGGTTTGGAAATCTCTCCGATTTTCTTTGATTTCATGTCTTCGGGAAGGCTTTCGTTGATTGCCTCAAACACTTCTTTCACCGCTTTGTCAGGGTCAATGAAAGATTCCAGTTGAGCCGACTGCGCTTCTGAAAGAGCGATATAATTCTCTATATATTCCAACAGCATTTCCGGAGGAATTTTTTCATGAACGCTGAAAATACGATCTCTGATTTTTTCCCATTCGGAAACCCGCATATCGGTGGTTTCAATAAATGTCTGAATACACTCCTCATTGAGCCTGTCAATTTCATTTCCCAAAGATTGAAGATAGGCAGCGTCAATGTCGTTATCGCTGAAATCGCCGTCCATATTTTCCGCAACTCTTCGGATTTCTTCTTTTGTCGTCCCCCGGCTGTTGCGCCAGTCCATATCTTCGGCATAGCTGCGTTCAAATTCCGATGCAAAATTTTCAGCAGAGACAGATTTGCACGGCGCCCGTTTCCGTTCCTGCATTACTTTCTCAAGCAGTTGAATTTCATCAAGACCTTTGATGATGATTTTACGGGCATTCGGTCTGACATCCATTTCGCCGCCCAGCGGCGCGTTGCTCACTGTCAGACTTTCACCGTTTTCATATTCGATGCCCACATCCGACCATACACCCACATCTTCATGTCTGTAAACAACTGCTGTTATCTGCTCCGGCGGATGAATCAGACCGAATAATTTCACACTTTTCATTTCCTTAATTTTATAAGCGCCCACATCCGTGAAGCCCAGTGAAGAAAATGCGGATACAGCCTGTTCTGCCGCGTCTTCCGATACCCAGTCCGGTTCGGTGTCGGGAACAAGATGAATTCGTGAAGGCGTGGGGGCGACGGATCCGGAAAAGGCATTTTTCACTTTTTTCCATTTAAACCAGAAATACAAGCCAGTCAGAGCTGCGACAGCGACAGCAAAAAGGAAAATTCCGCCCTTTCTTACTTGCAGAAACGCTTGCAGAAACTCGGTCATTGCTTTACCCCCCTCATATTTTGTTTTCTCTGTGTTATGCCGGCGTGCGAAAGCTGTAAAAATGCCCGTTTTATAAGATCGGTTTTGCATCATTTGCCTGAAGTCAGTGAAAATCATGAACCGCAGCCGTGCAGCCGATGAATTATTATCAAATAGTTTTCTGTTCTACAATAACAATTGTGTTTTCATGCGATTTTTTGGGGAAATTCGGACAAAAAAACCGGCAGCGGTGCAGAAGCAGTTGATTTTGCGGTGTCATTCCGAGCCGAAGCCCCGGGTGGAGCTAAGGGGCAGCGAAGAATCTCCCCTCCCGCCCGTCATTCCGAACGCCGTGAGGAATCTGAGATTCTTCGCTCCGCTCAGAATGACATTTTCTGACCGCTCAGAACACTGTCTCACCCTGAACACGGCACTGTCACCCTGAACACGGCACTGTCACCCTGAACACGGCACACCGCACTGTCACCCTGAACGCAGTGAAGGGTCTCAGCGCGAGATTCTTCGCTCCGCTCAGAATGACATTTTCTGACCGCTCAGAATGACATTTTTCAAATCCCTGCTTTTATCATGAAGAAAATTAATTTTATCATAGCTCTTGCTTTAGGAAATAAAAAAGTATATTAAAATCTGTCAAATTTGAGATGCAAAATATTAAAGATATGTCCGGATGCTTCACCGGATCATAAATTTAAAGTTGATAAGGCATTAAGATAACTCTGTAAAAAATCAGAAAGGAGGGCGGCAAAGTTTTTGTATTTTATAAGAAATGCAATCCATGAAATTTTGGTAGTGGTATAGTATAGGTGACGGCAGGGTGTCATTCTGAGCGGAGCGAAGAATCTCATTTTTTATAATAAACTGTTATAATAACAGATTCTTCGCTCCGCTCAGAATGACAGGAACAGAGAGCATCACCTCTTCTACACCACTACCGAAATTTTAACCGTATATCAGTTATCTGACAGCGGAGGAGATTCATTATGAAAAAAGTGAAAGACCTGATGGTTCCTCTTGAGGAATATGCAACGGTTTCAATAGAGGCAACGCTCTATGATGCAGTTGTCGCTCTTGAGAAGGCGCAGCGGGAGTTCAGCAGAAGTCTCTATCACCACAGAGCCATTCTTGTATATGACAAGGAGAAGCACAATATTGTGGGCAAGGTAAGCCAGTTGGACATATTGAGAGCCCTGGAGCCCAAATATGATGAAATGGCGGAAAAGGGGGGATCGCTGGCGCGTTTCGGTTTCAGCCGTCAATTTCAGAAAACCCTGCTTCAGCAGTTCAAGCTCTGGGAAAAACCCCTTGCCGACGTATGCAAAAAGGCATCTAAAGTCTGTGTCAAAGATTTCATGTACGCGCCCGGGGAAGGAGAGTATGTTGACGCCGAAGCTTCTTTGGATGAGGCAATACATCAGTTGGTCATGGGACATCATCAGTCTCTGATTGTGTCCGAAGGCAAAAAAATAGTGGGAATTTTGAGGCTGACAGATGTGTTTATGGCGGTTTTCCAAGAAATCATTGCGTGCAACATTGATATCGGAAAACAGCCCAAGTGAAAATAACTCAGCAGATTAACACGGATTCCCCAGATTCGGAAATCTGTGTCAATCTGTGTTTAAAATTAATAGACATTTTCGGAAATAAGCGGCTGAGTCTCCCGCAAAGGCGCAGAGACCGCAAAGCTGTCCTGTCACCCTGAGCTCCCCCCTGTCACCCTGAGCGGAGCGAAGGGTCTCAGTATCGGAGAGATTCTTCGCTGCCCCTTCGCTGCGCTCAGGGCTGCGGCTCAGAATGACAGCAGGGGGAAGTCTCTTCTTTGCGCCCTTTGCGCCCTTTGCGAGAACCTTTTTTATTTCCGATAATGTCTAATATTAAGGAGGATTTTTTAAAAAATGGAAAGTGATGTGAGATACGCCCCGCCCAAACCCGCTTTTGACTGGAAACGGGCGCTGTTCATGATGATCGGGGTCGTGCTTTTTGCTGTGGTTTATTATACGCCTCCCTGGCCCGATGCCGTGGATCCCATGGGGCAGCACTTTGTTCTGACCAAAGAAGGCAAGGGCGCGCTGGCAGTGTTTCTTCTTGCCGGCACCTGGTGGGTATTTGAGGTTGTTCCCATCGGCGTCACCAGCCTTGCCATCGGCGTGCTTCAGGCGCTGTTCCTGATCCGTCCGGCAAAAGTGGCGTTTAAAGATTTTATGGATCCTTCGGTGCTGTTTATCTTTGCATCGGTGGTGATCGGTCTGGTTTTCACCAGAACCGGACTGACCAAACGGCTGGCGTACAAAATGCTGATTGTTGTGGGTGAAAAAACCAGCATGATTTATCTGGGCTGTTTTGTGGTGACAGCCGCACTGACCCACATTATGGCGCACACCGCAGTGGCGGCAACCATTTATCCGCTCCTGCTGGCGATTTACAGTCTTTACGGAGAGGGCGACAAACCCACCAAGTTCGGAAAAGGGCTTTTTATCGGCATGGCTTACGTCGCGGGCGCGGGAAGCGTCATCACCCTTCTCGGCGCGGCACGGGGCGCTGTGGCTATCGGCTTTCTGAATGACATCGCGGGAAAAAGCGTCAGTTTTTTTGAACTGACTTACTACATGGCGCCGGTGGGCTGGCTCATGGTTTTTCTGCTCTGGGGATTTTTCATGATCTTTCTCAAGCCTGAAAAAGACGTTATCCCCGGGCTGAGGGACAGAGCCAGAATGCTCAACGCCCAGATGGGTTCAATCACCCGGAATGAAATTCTTGCCGCGATTATTATTTTCCTGTGTATTGTGGTATTGTCTCTGAAATCATTTGTCAAGGCGCTGGATCCGATAGACAAGACAGCGATTATCCTCATTTCCACCATCCTGTTCTTTGTTTTTAATATTCTGAAATTGGAAGACCTTGAAGAAATTCCCTGGAACATTATTCTGCTGTTTGCCGGCGCGATGAGCATCGGCTTCTGTCTGTGGGAAACTGATGCGGCAAAATGGCTGGCTGTCAACTGGTTAGTTCTGTTCAAAGAAGCAAACAGCTTTGTTTTCATTATGAGCATTGCCTTTTTTGTCATGGTCATGACGAATTTCATCATGAACGTGGCAGCCATCGCCATTTCGCTGCCGGTGGCGCTGGTGATTGCGCCTTACCTCGGCGTGTCAGCCGAAGTGATATTTTTTGCTTCGCTGGCGACCGCGGGTATGCCCTTTGTCCTGCTGGTGGGCGCGGCGCCCAATGCCATTGCTTATGACTCGAAGCAGTTCACGCCCGGAGAATTTTTCATGTACGGCATTATTGCCAGCATTATCCTGATGGCTGTTATCGCTTTGGCGATATTGGTGATCTGGCCTGCGCTGGGAATGCCCATAACGATTGTGAAATAAAAATTGAAATCTGAAGAAACTAAGTTTTTTCAAAAAACTTAGTTTCTTCAATTTCTTTTTTCTTTGCGGTCTCTGCGCCTTTGCGAGAAAATTTGCGGGTGAAATCATTATCGTGGAAAACTTTACTGCTTTTTATCTCTATCTGTGGAAACGGCTGCCCCTAATCCTGATGTTTGCAAACGGCTACATTGTTTATCGGCTATTTGCGGTGACAAAACTCACAGATGTATTTGTGATTCGGAGTCTGCAAAAAAGCCGGGGCAAAGTGAGCCGTGTGTGCCTGTATATCATCATGGCTGCGGCAGCCCTTTCCTGTTTTATTCCCAATGCCGTGACAGTGCTGATTCTCCTGCCGGTGCTGAAAGCCGTTGAACAGGACATTGCCCGTGAAGTCCCGGAACATTCGCTGTCAACGGCTTTAACGCTGTCTGCGATTTACGGCGCCAACATCGGCGGCATGGGATCGCTCATCGGCAGTCCGGCAAATCTGCTGCTCATCGGCGCATTGGACTTGTACAAAGTGCCGGCGCGGGAGCAGATCAATTTTTTCAACTGGTTTGTCTGGGGACTCCCGTTAGTTGCAGCTTTCGGAACAGTCGCGTGGATATTGGTCGCAAGGCTGGCAATCCCCAAGGAAATGCGGGCAAAGACGCTTCGTCTGCAACTTGCTGAAAAATCAGAGCCGCTGACGCCGGAACAGAAATTCGGAACAATGTTATGGGCGTTTTTTCTTGTCTTTTGGATTGGCGAATCTGTGTTGAAAGAATTGACGCCCGCGTTTGCAGCCCTTGAAGCGCCGGCATGTATATGCTTTTTTCTGCTTTTTATATTTCTTGTATTTTTTCGCGCCTCGGGACCGCAGAACGCGCCGCTGCTACGATTCAACGACTTGTTTGCCGGTATTCCCAAACGCGGGATTCTTTTTTTAGTTCTGCTTGCGGTGATCGTTGTTATTGTTCAGATTTTCCAGCTTGACAAAATTGCAGCCGATTTTCTTTTAGGGATCATTCCCCCTCAAATTTCGATGATTATCCTTCATCTTCTGATGACGCTGGCGGTGATTTTTCTCACTGAAATGTTAAGCAATACAGTGGTTTCCACCGCTTTTTTCCCCATCGCCTATTTTATTTCCACTGCTCATCATCTCTCGCCGCTGCCGATGATGATTGCAGTTTCTGCCGCTTCCACCTGCGCGTTTATGACGCCGGTTGCCACGCCCTGCAATGCCTTGGCATTCGGCGAAATGAAGGGAACATCTTTTCGGATCATGCTGATGTCAGGTTTTTTACTGAATCTTATCGGCGCGGTACTGATGAGCGCGTGGCTGCAATTCATCATTCCGCTTCTCTACGCCTGATAATTCTCACTTCTCAATTAAAAAACGGTTTCGGATTTGACTCAGACAAACAATTGTGATAGGAAAATCAGACTGAGGCAGGCGTGTTTTTGCCACGAATGCACACAAATTGAACCACGAACTCAAATACACGAATTAAAAACTTATTTTATCCGCGTCCGGCTCCGGAGTGCTAAAATGAAATTTTAGCATTTTCAGCATTGTGCTAAATTAAGAACTTATTCTCGTTCCCACGCTCTGCGTGGGAATGCAGCCCGGACGTTCTGCGTCCGTCCGGGACAGACAGCGTGTTCCGGCTGCGCGGGACGCTCCCACGCAGAGCGTGGGAGCGAGAAATCCGCGTCCGGCTCCGGAGTGCTAAAATGAAATTTTAGCATTTTCAGCATTGTG
>DZCT01000236.1:6318-7722 GCA_022736535.1 Desulfatirhabdium butyrativorans
CTAAAATTCGCTGCGCTCCGCTTTTATAAGATGATGCACTCCGGAGCGGCAAAAAAATATTAAGGAGAACCGTACCATGAAAAAATTAGGTATCAACGGATTCGGGAGAATCGGCAAGCTGACGCTCTGGCATCATATCGGAAGAAAATATTTCAATGAAATCATTGTCAATATAGGGCGGGGCGTGGGCATGTCTCTTGAGGATATTGCCCATTACACGGAAAAAGATTCCACCTACGGTTCACTTCACGGATACCTCTACGGACATCGTTCAAAACCGGTGATCGGCGATCTGGATGAAAAAAACGGAACCATGAAGATTGACGGCATCACCGTCAGATTTTTAAGAACTGCCAGAAATCCGGCTGAAATCGGCTGGAAAGATCACTGCGTCAAATTAGTGGTTGAGGCCACCGGACAGTTTCTGGATCCTTCCCTCCCGGGAAATCATCCCAAAGGTTCGGCGCGGGGACATCTGGAAGCCGGCGCGCATAAAGTGATTGTTTCCGCGCCGTTCAAGATTAAGGACAAAGGCAAAGATTTGAAAGGAAACGCCGTACAGGAAGATTGGGTAACCACCGTGATGGGCATCAACGAGAATCACTATGATCCCAAAAAACACCGCATTATTTCAAATGCTTCCTGTACCACCACCTGTCTTGCCCATCTCATGAAACCGCTCATCAATGTTTTCGGTTACAGGCGGATTCTGACCGCTTCCATGGCAACGGTCCACGCGGCAACCGCTTCGCAGCAGGTATTGGACCGCCTTCCCAAAGCCGCCGCGGATGATTTGCGGAAAACCAGAAGCGTGATGAACAACATCATCCTGACCAGCACCGGCGCGGCAAAGGCATTGCGTCTGGTGATTCCCGAAATGGAACATATCGGATTTATTGCGGAGTCCGTAAGAATCCCCACCACAACCGGATCCCTGATTATTCTGGTGGTAAATTTTCAGGAAGAACTGTCAGGAGATTATATCCGCCGGGATATTGTCAACAATCTCTACCGGGACGCGTCGCAGATTGATCCGAGGGGCTATCTGCATTATACGGACAAACAGAATGTGTCCTGCGATATTATCGGGCTGCCCAGAGCCGCTGCCGTCATCGAGGGACATGAAACCCATACCCGCACTGCGGAACTGACCATTGATCTGGGAAAAGTGCCGGGCATTGAAAAAGAGATTATCGCCACGCTGAAAAATCACATTATCCGGGTGCCGGTAACGCAGGCGGTGATCTACGGCTGGTATGACAATGAAATGGGAAGTTATGTGAACATCCTCGGCGACCGGACCGTTTCAATAGCGGAAAATATGATGTAATAAGGTACGGGGTCAGGGGTTCGGGGTCAGAGGTATCACCCCGCACCTCGAAGCCCCTGTCGTCATTTCGACGA
>DZCT01000237.1 GCA_022736535.1 Desulfatirhabdium butyrativorans
GATTCTCGTTTCCAGTGCATCATCTTCTCAGGAAGCGATTTTTGCCGTGCAGGGCAAGGTGTCTTTTTCCTTCATATTCTGGGCAAGTATATTCAACGGCGACAGCTTTTGTGACTGCTTCAAAGACGCCAAGAAAGTCGTTGCGCTGATCTATCTGCAAGCTTCCCAGCTTGACGCCAACGGAAACGGCGTTCCCAATGAGGAGGAAGATCAGGAAATTGCCCGCTCGGTAATATTCGGCAACGAAACCCTGACCGCAGGAGATATTCCGCTCATTGCCGGGCTTTCTCCGGCGCAGACCCTGAACGGCGGTTCATCCGCCCTGATTTATGCGGAAAACGTCATTGATGCGGACGGCATCGGCAGGGTGTGGGCGGTCATTATGCCGCCGGGATATTCGAGCGATTCGCCGGAAACTCCTGTGACAACGCTTCCGACCGTTGACCTGAAATCTGTCGGGAATAATCGCTACGAAGTAACATATACCGGCTTTGACACCGCCGGCATTTACAACATTGCGGTATTTGCCATTGACCAAAACGTGGTTATCGGCGATCCGGTTCAGACTACGGTTACGCAGACCAAAGGCGCAGTCCTGAAAGGCGACATCAACGACGACAAAGCGGTGAATCTTGCCGATGCCGTCATTGCCTTCAAAGTTGCCGTGAATTTCGATGATGAGCCGCTGCCGATCCGGGCTGATTATGTGTCTTCGGGCATTGACATCGGCGGAAACAGCAGAATCGGCACGGAAGAAGTCATTTATATCCTGCAAAAAACGGCGGGGCTGAGATGAAAAGGAACAAGGTGACTGTATGATAAGAAATTTTTCGCTTGAATATTGGACAGATGACGGGTGGTATGTGGGAAGACTGATTGAGGTCCCGGGCGTTTTCAGTCAGGGAGAAACTCTTGACGAACTGAAGGAAAACATCAGGGAAGCCTATCATCTGATGAGGGCTGAGACAGCATCTGCAAAACATCCCGGAGCGGAAACCGTGGAAATAGAGGTTGCGGTGTGAAACGGGAAATTTTAATCAGAGAACTTATAAAAGCAGGATGTTATCTGAAACGGCACGGTAACAGACATGACATATACGCAAACCCGCATAACGGAAAACAGTCGCCGGTGCCGAGACATTCTGAAATAAAGGAAACGCTTGTAAAATTAATCAGACAGCAGCTTGGGATTTGAAATAAAGTTATCCCTGCTACAGGGGAATCTGTCAGGGTAAGCACAGGGGCTTACCCCTACGGAACAGCCCGTGAAAATCCCCCCCTCCTTTTACAAAGGTACAAAAGGGGGAAATTATTGGCGCAGAGTGTGTGAACAAGAAGAACATTTTTTTAAGGAGGAATTGTAACATCCAAACTTTTTTAAGTAAAATCAAACAAGTCATCGTGTTTGCCGCTTTGATTCTTCTGGCGAATCTTGTCGCGCAGGCTGATTCCCCAGCCAAGCGCCCGGAGTCTTGGGCGCAGCCTGTCACGCTCGAAGGCGTTCCCAACCTGCATAAAATCAGCGACAATCTTTACCGCAGCGCGCAGCCTGACGCGCAGGGCATGAAAAATCTGAAGGAAAAAGGCATCAAAACAATCGTCAATCTCCGCTCTTATCATTCGGACAAAGACGAAATCGGAAACACCGGTCTGGGGTACGAATATATCCCTATGACCACTTGGCATGTTGAACGAAAGGACATTGTGCGCTTTCTTCAGATTGTGACAGATCCGAAACGCTCCCCGGTCCTTGTCCATTGCAAGCACGGCGCAGACCGCACCGGAACTGTATGCGCCGTATATCGGATTGCGGTTCAGGGATGGACCAAAGAAGAGGCGATTCGGGAAATGACCGAAGGCGGCTTCGGATTTCATGAAATCTGGCAGAATCTTCCGGAGTGGATTCGGAAAACAGATATTGAATCCATCCGAAAGGAAACCGGCATCAAGACCGAACCGTAACCAGACCCTAAGGGTTTTTAAAACCCTCAGGGTCTGCTGTGTCATTCTGAGCGCAACGAAGAATCCCATGTAAGAAAAAAGAATTTATTGTGTAACTTTCATTATGTAAAATCGGATTTCCTGTTCATACGGAGCGAGAATATCCGGAGTGCTGAAATGAACGGAGTGAATTTTAGCAAGCGCAAGTATATAAATGCTAAAATTTCATTTTAGCACTCCGGATATTCTCTTAATGTAATGGCATTGCCGATCTGCTAAAATTTTAAAAAATGTTGACTTAAAATCTTTATCAGTTTAAAAATGTATTTTATAAAATTTATCATAATTGCAAACAAAAACAAAGAAAGGGGGGGCATAAATACAGTGGGTACAAATATCATCATGATCGCACTGGGTGTGGTTGTGGGAATCGGCGCGGCGTTTTCGGGGCTTGGCGGCGGCTTTCTGATGGTCCCGATTCTGCTTTTTATGGGCTACACGGCTCAAAAATCTGTGGGAACTTCATTTCTGGCAATTCTGATTATTTCCGCTTCTGCAATTGCGGCGCATAACAAACTTGCCAATATTGATTATAAAGCAGGTCTTCTGCTGGGAATCGGCGGCATTTTGGGCGCGCAGATCGGCGCACGTCTGGTGGAGCATATTTCAACCGCCAATTTTAAGAAAGTTTTTTCACTGATTCTTCTGGGTCTGGCGGCATATCTGTTTTTCAAAAAATAGTAGGGTGGGCAGCTTGCTGCCCACCGGCTTATAAACCCGTCAGCTTATAAAACGGTGGGCATTTCATGCCCACCCTACAAATCCATATTTATTTGAAGGAGAAATTATGAAAAAAGAATTAAAAACAACATGTTTTGCTGTGGCGGCACTCTTTCTGCTGCTGGCAGCTTCGGCATCCGCTGCGGATTTGGAAATATACACCTACAAGCTTTCCCAGTCCACATCCGCGTATCAGTTCTGGACAACGCCGCCCTCGGAGCGGGTATTTAAAGAAGACCCGGTTCCGGTGGTCACCGACACTGCGGTAAAAGTGTATGCGGCGCAGAATGAATTTGAGCCTTTTCAGATCGTTGTCAAACCGACTGCCGGCGGAAATGTGACCGTCACCATCGGCGATTTCGGCTCCGGCATCACCACAGAGATTTATCAGGTCAAATACGTGCCGGTCACGCAGGCGACCGACAGTCTCGGCAAAACAGGCGATTATCCGGATCCGCTCTGGCCCATAGAAAAAGGCGGTTCGGCAGCGGTCACGCTGAACAAAAACACCGCGTTCTGGTTCAACGTGTTTGTCCCGAAAACAGTTGCAAAAGGCGATTACACCGCAAATGCCGTTATCGGCGGCGTCAGCATTCCGGTGAAACTGCATGTGTTCAATTTTGCCGTTCCCGATGAGCTTCATGTCAAATCCCAGATGAATTTTGACCATAACGCCGTGCTGACCAAATACAGTGTCAGCGGGACCGGAACGGATTACTGGATGTATGTTGATAAAATGAAACAGTTTTTCATAGACCACCGCCTCACCTCCGCGTCTCCGCTCTGGCCCGGAGGTCTGACCAGCGGGGGCGGCGCGCCTTTTATCGGCTACGACTGCAATACCGCAACTTTCACAGATGCGGACGGCGTATGGGGCTTTGAATCGCCTGCCGCTAAATATATCGGCGGAACCGGCTTCAACGACGGCACGGGCTTTTCTTCTTTTATGGCTGCCACGTTTCAGACAAATGATGCTTCCGCGGATCAGCGTCCTTCAACTTTCTGCGGAGTGGCGCGAGGCACGGGCGACTGGTATTCTTCAAACAATCCCTCTTCGCCGTATAATGTGAAATGGTTCAATTATATCAAGGCAATGCAGAATTATTTGCAGACCAAAGGGCTTCTTGACAAAGCCTATTATTATTTTGCCAATGAGCCTCAGGATCAGGCGGATTACGATGCGGTCGCGTGGTATTCCAAGCAACTGAAAACCGCCGCGCCGAACCTGAAACTCATGGTATCCGAAGAGCCGAAACCGGAAATTTACACCAACGGCAAAATTGACTTATGGCTGCCGGTTTTGCAGGGATACAACCCCGATGTTTCTCAGGCGCGGGAAAAAAACAACAGCGAAGAAACATGGGTGTATTTTCTGCACAGCACCCGGCCGCCGTATTTCAATCCGATCACCCTTGACCATCCGGGCGTTGAAAGCAAGCTGACCGGCTGGTTTCTGTGGAAATACCGGGTCCGGGGGCTTGCGTATTATTCCATGAACAACTGGAGCAAAAATCCCTGGACAGACCCGCTCAACACCAATCACAACGGCGATCTGTTCATGCTTTACCCGCCGTCATCGGCAAACACGAACATCACCTACGGTTCAAACAGTCACCGATTTGTGCCTTCCATCCGTTTTGAACTCATGCGGGACAGTCTGGAGGATTACGAATATCTCTATATGCTGAACGGCGGAAAACAGCCCGCAGTGGGTGTGACCAATGCCGCAGACACTCAGGCAGGCAAGATTGTTTCAGGCTTGACAAGCTACAGTCGCGACAGCGGATTCATGTATAATCTGAGACGGCTGATCGGCTTGAAAAACGGCGGGGAAATCACTTCCGTACCGGACATCACGCCAACGCCCGCACATGCGAGAGCCACGGGAACGCCCGGAAACTATTACATCAATTTTCAGGACCCTGCCGGTTCTCCCACGGCAAATCCGCTGGTCGTAAACAGCAAGACTTATATGAAAATCGGATACGGCGATTACAGCACGACCAACGGCTACGGCTGGTACAGTCCCACGGACGCGAATTGGAAATATCAGTATCTGACTGCCGGACCCAACGAGCTTCAGAAAAGCGTGCTTTATTCGGATTACGGACGGCAGGCGACATTTGAATTTGATCTTCCCAACGGCAAATACAATGTCACCGTGTCCGTAGGCTGGCAGGGAAAGACCTATTCCCACAACCAGATTGTGATTGAATCTGTGGAATTTATCATGGACGAAGCCTCAAGTCCCTATATTGTCCGCACAAAAGAAGTGACGGTCTCGGATAACAAGCTGACGCTGGCAATGGGGGTTCTCAAGAATGACGAATACACCATGCTGAATTATCTTGATATTGAGGCGGTTGCGGGAACGACCACGCCCGAATGCACTGACGCGAACTGGACGTATTCGGACGGCGAATGTCAGAGCAGCAGCACGCTGACCCGGACATGGACCAAAACCGGCGACTGCACCGGCGGCGTGAGCCATTCCGCAACAGAAAGCATTGCCTGCACTTATCAGCCTCCGACTTCCGACAGCGCTGTGATGATAGATTTCGGCAAGACGGAGACGGGAAATATTTTCGGGCTTACCGGATGGAACACGGTCATAAAAGACAAATACACCGATTATCGTGATCTCGGACCCGGCGGCGTCACGATTACAGCCGGAAACGAAAAAAGCTATAATTATCAGGGAGTAAGGGGAACCGCCAGGACTTTCAAAGAAAATGAAAATATTGTTGTGACATGGTACAACAATTCCGATGCGGAAATTACCTTTACGCCGAAAATCAGTTTCAATGATTCAGACCGCCCGGACAGCGGCGTTGCCGGAACATGGCAGAACATGAGCGCTGTCACGGTTTCTGCCCGCAAAACCGCCGAAAGCACCTTTACATTTGCCGCTGCTTCTGCGGGAACTTATTCTTTGGTGAATGTGAATGTAAATTACTCGAACAGTCTGGTAGCAATCTGTGACAAAATAGAGCTGAAAGGCGGCGAATACACACCCCCCACGCCCACGGACGGCGATACGGTCACGCTGGCAGATTTCGGCAAGACTGCGACGGCGAATATGTTCGGGCTTACCGGATGGTCTTCGGCATTAAAGGACAAATACACCGACTATAAAGACATCGGTCCCGGCGGAACGACCATTGTAACCGGAGCCGAAGGCACTTATAATTATCAGGGTGTGCAGGGAAGTTCCCGCACCTTTGCCGACGGTGAAAAAATTGCAGTGACATGGTACAACAATTCCGTAGCAGCGATCAATTTTACGCCCAAAATCAGCTTTGATGACCCGGACCGTCCGATCACCGGAACCGCAGCCGGAACCTGGAATAATATGTCAGCGACTGCCGTCCCTGCAAAAGGAACAGCGCAAAGCACGTTTACTTTTGACGCCTCTTCTGCCGGCACTTATTCGCTGGTGAATGTGAATGTCAATTACGGAAACAATCAGCTTCTGATCTGCGACAAAATCGAGCTGATTCTGAAAGAAGACAACGGCGGAGAAGACCCGCCCGCAAATGAAATTACGGTTTCCAATGTGACGGAACTGAAAAATGCCTTTCAAAATCTGACCGCCGATCTGACGATTCTCCTTGCCGACGGGACATACAGCCTTAACGGGGCATATCTGTGGATTGACAAATCCGGCGTGACGCTCCGCTCCGAATCCGGCAACAGGGAAGCCGTGATTATAGACGGGGGCTATGTCACCACGGAGATCATCCTCATTGTTGCCTCCAATGTGACCGTTGCCGATCTCACGCTCAAACGGGCAAAATATCATCCGATTCATGTGATGGGAGGCGACAGCGCCAATACGGAAAATACCGTTATTGAGAATGTGCATATCATAGACCCCGGAGAGCAGGCAATTAAAATCAATGCCAACAGCGCAAAGACTTTTTTTGCCGACGCCGGCGTGATTGAAGGCTGCCGCATTGAACTGAGCGACACAGGGCGGGCAAAAGTATTGGAACTCAACGGCTCATGTTATACCGGCGGCATAGACGGACACGGCGCAAAAGACTGGGAAGTTCGGGACAATGAAATTGAAGGCTTCTGGTGTACCACGGGACTGTCCGAACACGGCATTCATTTCTGGTCCGGCTCCCGGGGCACGCTTGTGGAGCGCAACACTCTTGTTGACAATGCACGGGGCATCGGTTTCGGTCTGGGGCAGAGCGGTTCCGACTGGCGCACTTACAGCGACAGTCCCTGTTCCGGTATTTCCAATGCCGGACATTATCTGGGCATTATCCGCAACAATTTCATTTTTCAGACCCGACAGGAACTGTATGACTCCGGGAGTCATTTTGAATCCGGAATTGGGCTGGAACAGGCTTGCGGCGTAAAAGCGGTTCACAATACCGTTGTTTCCACAAAAGCCCCGGTACTGGCGTCTGCGGAATGGCGTTTTTCCGGCACGACCGGACTGATCGCCAACAATATCTTCAGTCATAATATGATGCCTCGTGACAGTGCGGCGCCGGAAACAAAGGGAAATCTCCAAAACGCCGCGCTTTCGATATTTGCAGACGGCGCGGGCGGAAATCTTCATCTGTCCGACAGCGCGGCGCAGGCAGTTGATGCCGGCGCTGCGCTTGATGCGGGGCTGTGCGATGATGATTTTGACGGTCAGAAACGGGATGCCAAGCCGGACATCGGCGCGGATGAGAAATGCAATCCGCCTCTCGGCGATTTGGACAGCAACTGTTCGATTGACTTCAAAGATGCGGTTCTGGCATTGCAAGTTTTGGCGGCAAAAGATGTGACAGCGAGACTCGGAGGCGATATAAACAGCGATCAGAAAATCGGTCTGGCAGAGGCGATTTATGCCTTGCAGAAAGCGGCAGGCATCCGGTAATGACGCCCCAACTCACTCCCACGCTCTGCGTCCGGCTCCGGAGTGCTGAAATGAGCGAAGCGAAATTTTAGCACTGTGCTGAATTGCTAAAATTTCATTTTAGCACTCCGGAG
>DZCT01000238.1 GCA_022736535.1 Desulfatirhabdium butyrativorans
TTTTATGCCGGTCATAATTTCCATGGATTTATTCCATGCCAGAACTTTTCCCTGTCTGTCAATAACAAAAGTGGCATCGGGCAGAAAATCAATAATATCCGACATGAGACGCTCGTTGCGGCGCAGGGCTTCTTCTGCCTGTTTGCCGGCAGTGATGTCCTGTATGATGCCACCGACCTTGACTGTTTTGCCGCTGACCTGATATGCCCTGCCGACAGCATGAACCCAGAGATGTTTTCCTTTTGCTGTAATAAACGGCAGCTCCAAATCAAAAGCTTCTCCGTGTTCAATTGTCCGGCGCACCGCTTGGGCAATGACGGCTCCGGATTCGGGCGTATAAAATTCAAGCCCTTTTTCCACCGTGGGTTCAAAATCAGCGTCAATTTCATGGATGCGGTAAACTTCATCTGTCCAAACCTGTTTTCGGGTTTCAACATCAAATTCCCATCCGCCGATTTTGGCGATTCTGCCCATGTCTTTGAGCAGGGCTTCGCTTTTCTTCAGCGATTCTTCCGCCCGTTTGCGCTCGGTTATATCATGAATCACTGAAAAAAGAATGGTTCTGCCTTTAAAGGGAATAGGAGACGAATGAACTTCAACATCCCGGCTGCTGCCGTCTGCGATGCGGTGCCGGAAATTGAAACAGTTGCATTTTTCTTCAAGCGCATCAGCCATTTCCGATATGATTTCTTCTCTGCTAAACTGATTGATATGAAAAATTGCCAGCGTTTCAAATTCTTCGGCGGAATAGCCGTAGTATTTCCGGGCGGACCTGTTTGCCCTGATGATGCTGCCGGCTTCAGAGTCAATCAGGAGCATGACCGCATGATGATTTTCAAACATTTTTCGGAACTGTTCTTCGCTTTCTCTCAATTCTTCTGTGCGCTCCGCAACCGTTTCTTCCAGAAGGATATTCCGCTGTCTCACCGCATACAGGCGCCATCGGTGAAGCCCGAAAAACAGCATCATCAGCCATCCTGCCGAAGAAATTCTGAACCACCATGTTTTCCACCAGGGCGGCAGAATGATGATTTTTACCGACGCGCCCTGTTCATTCCAAACGCCGTCATTGTTCGAGCCTTTGACACGGAAGATATATCTCCCCGGGTCAAGGTTGGTATAATGAGCAAATCGTCTGTCGGAACCGGTGTTTACCCAGTCTTTGTCAAATCCCTCCATTTTATAGGCATAGCGGTTTTTCTCTGAAACTGTATAGTTCAAAGCGGAAAATTCAAAACCGAACTTGGATATATCAGGAGTTATCATAATTTCTCTGACCATGCTGATATCCTCTTTTAAAACAGAATGTTCGCCTGCATGGACAGATTTCCCGTCAATCTGAAAATCGGTCAGCACCACCGCCGGCTTATGAGGATTATCGGTGATTTTTTCAGGATCAATCACATTCAAGCCTTTGGGTCCTCCGAACCAAAGTTCTCCGGTTCTGCTTTTCATGGCAGCCGGATAGAAAAACAGATTGCCCTGCATACCATCGCCGATACCGTAAGTTGTGATTTTGTTTGTTTCAGGATTGAATCTGCAAAGCCCTTTTCCTGTCCCCAGCCACAGATTGCCGTCATTATCTTCGCAGATGCTTTCAATCCGGTTGTCCGGCAAGCCGTGTTCCTCAAAATACCGGGTAAACCGCCCTGTAACTTTATCAAACCGATTCAGACCGAACTGAGTGGTAATCCACAGCATTTTGCGGCTGTCTTCATAGATATTGATAACCGCATCGCTGCTGATGGAAAACAGATCATTTTCGTCATGATGATATTGAATAAATCTTTCTGCTGCCGGATCAAAACGGTTCAGTCCTGCGGTAGTTGTGATCCAAAGGATTCCCGAACTGTCTTTCAGCACAGCCCATATATTATTTGTGGAAACACTGTAAGGATTATCAGAATCATACTGATACCGGGTAAATGTCTGCCGGGCGCGGTCAAATCTGTTCAGTCCGCCGTTTGTGGTGCCGACCCAGAGATTGCCCGCACTGTCTTCGCAGATTGTCCTGACAGCGTTGTGACTTAAGCTTTGCGGGTTGTCCGGCTCATAAACATAACGTTTGAAACGCTTGGTTTCCCTGTCGAACCGGTTCAGTCCGCCGCCCCATGTTCCTACCCATAAGACCCCCTGAGAATCCTCATACAGCCAGCCCACAATATCATTGCCAAGACTGTCGGGATTCTTCGGATCATGACGGAAATGCTCAAAAGTTCCGGTTTCCGGGTCGAATCTGTTCAGCCCTCCGCTCCATGTTCCTATCCAAATTATACCGTTGCGGTCTTCATAAAGGCTCAATACCGCAGAATAGCTCAGTCCCGAATCCTCATCATACAGACGGGTTTTCTGATTCAGCGGATCAATACGGCTTAAACCGCCGCCCCAGGTTCCTATCCACAAGGTGCCGTTGCGGTCATAACAGAGCGGATGGATAATATTGCTGCTGACGGTTTGCGAATTTTTGCTGCTCCGGTAAGAAACAAAGGTTTTCCGTACAGGATCAAAGCGGTTAAGCCCTCCGCTGTGTGTGCCGACCCAAAACGTATTGTCTCCGACCGGAACAACAGAGTAAACTTCATTGTTGCTCAGACTGTCCGGATTCAGGGGATCATGTCTGAAATGGGTAAATTTTCCGCTTGCCGTGTCAAAGCGATCCATGCCCCCGGCAGTACAGACCCATAATATTGTCTTTCCTTCCTGCGAAACCTCTCCGTAAATCTTCCAGACCGTATGATGACCGATGCTGTCAGGATTGGTTTCATCATGCTGATATCGGACAAAATTTTCACTGATCCGGTCAAAACGGTTTAATCCGCCGTCATTTGTGCCGATCCAGAGAATCTTATCATCCGCAGGGTCAGGCTCTATGGTTCGGATAAAACTTTTGCTGAGGCTGTCCGGATCGGCTGCATCATGGTAATACCGTTTGAAAGTCTGCTTCATCGGATCAAAGCGGTTCAGACCGTTCCATGTGCCGATCCAGAAAATCCCGGTACTGTCCTCATAAATACAGTCATAACTTATAGAATTATGGCTCAGGCTGTTCGGATTGTTCGGATCATGCTCATACCGGGTAAATGTTCCGGTAATCGGATTATATCTGTTCAGTCCGCCGTTGCGAATACCTATCCAGATATTCCCGCTACGGTCTTCATACAGAGCATATCCTGCTCCCGGATTGATAGTTTTCGGATTGTCCGGTATCGGCTTGAAGGTCGTGAATGTATAGCCGTCGTATCTGCAAACGCCGTCGTCTGTGGCAAACCACATAAATCCCTGACGATCCTGAAGAATGTCATACACGGAGGTATGCGGCAGCCCGTCTTCCACAGAGAGTCGGTCAAAACGGAGATACCTGTCTCCGACTGGAATTGCAGGGCGGGCAGCTTGCTGTCCGCCGCCGGCATACATCGGGACAGACAAAAGATTTATGACAAAAATAACCGTAAGGATTTTATGGATGATTTTCATGGTGTTCTCCTGTACAGACTTCATAGAATAGACTTTTTTGGAAATAAGCAATGCCCCCTTTTATTAAAAACGATATTAAAATCGGTCTCGCAAAGGGCGCAGAGGGCGCAAAGATCGCAAATCCGCCGAAAATTGCAGAACGGACACTTTCTCTCTTTCTCTCTTTCTTCCTTTGCGCTCTCTGCGTCCTTTGCGAGAACCTTTTTTATTTCCGAAAATGTCTAATATCATACCGATTCGCTTTCCGGAGTGCGTCATCTTATACCAATTCGCTTTCAAAGATCGGTCTTTCAGACCGTAAAGCGGTTTTTCAAATCGCTTAAATTGCTGAAACCGCTTGAAAAGCGGTTTTACAGAGAACACCGTTTTTGAAAGCGAATTGGTATTATATCATCAATTCCCCCTTTGAAGGGGGCATGGGGATGTTTCCGCTTATAAAAAATCGGCGGAGCGGAGCAGCCTGATTTTATAAGACGGTCAGCAACATCCTGTTATCTGATAATTTTCTGAACCAGTTCCTGAAATTCCGTCATCAGTTTTTCCATTTCAATAATGTTGCAGCACTTCACCTGTTCGGATAAGCGCTTGCTGTAATCTGCCAGAAAACCGATATGAAATTCACAGGCAAACTGTCCGATCTTTGCTGCAAATGCTTCAATATCGTCAACATAATATACCGCACAGAGTTCTTTCCACACCGGAAGAAATTCATGCTCAAGCCGGTAAATAATTTCAGGCAGCCGGGCTTTTGTTTCTTCTGAAATGATTTCAGATACGTTATCAGTACGAGGCGCTTCCCGATATGTGAAAATATCAGGAAACTGCGCTGTCAGCAAGGACTGCAATCTCTCAGCTTCCTGCTCCAATCTGCCTATCAGCGAATGAGGAATGTCTGTTGAGCTTTGTTTCAGACTCATTTCGATTTCAGATGCCGCCTGACTCAGCCTGCGGGCTGAGACATTGGCAGTCATGCCTTTGATGGTGTGGGCATAGAATTTTATCTTATTGACATTGTTGGTTTCTGCGGCAGATTTCAGATTTCCGACAGTTTCTGAAAGATACTGGGGAAGGTCTTTCAGAAGCTTTCCTAAAAGCGTTTTATTCCCGCCGAGACGATCCAGAAAATCATGAGGATCAAAAATATCGGCAGAGGTTCGGGGTTCGGGGTTCGGGGTCAGGGGGCTGCCCTCACCCCGGACCTCTGACCTCTCACCCCGAACCCCTGATCCCAACTGTCTTCGGATAGCCGCTGCCAGTTCGTCGGGATCAATCGGTTTGACGACATAATCATTCATACCTGCCGCGAGATAGCGCTCACGCTCTCCTCTGACCGCGTTGGCAGTCATGGCGATCATCGGGACATTCCGGTTTTCCGAGCCGGATTTTCTGATGATTTCTGTCACTTCCACTCCGCTCATTTCAGGCATTTCTATAT
The DNA here is from genome assembly GCA_022736535.1 of Desulfatirhabdium butyrativorans. Taxonomy (GTDB): domain Bacteria; phylum Desulfobacterota; class Desulfobacteria; order Desulfobacterales; family JAIFKL01; genus JAIFKL01. The sequence goes on from DZCT01000238.1 coordinate 4,910, forward strand.
CCATCAGCACCAGATCGTAAAGACTTGTCTCAAGGATTCGGACTGCTTTTTTCCCGTTGTCTGCAATATCTGCCGAAAGACCGTATTTTTCCAGAAGCGCCAATGCCACCTGCTGATTGAACAGATTGTCCTCGACCAGCAGGATGCGGGCCGGGGGCAGGTTCGAGGTTCGGGGTTCGGGGTTCGAGGTTCGGGGTTTTTCCGCCTCTGACCTCTGACCCCGAACCTCTGACCTCTTCTCAAACACCGCCGTGAACCGGAAGGTGCTGCCGACGCCTTCCTCGCTCTCTACGCCGATTTCTCCGCCCATCATTTCCGCAAGTTTTTTGGAAATGGACAAGCCCAGCCCGGTTCCGCCGTATTTCCGGGTGATTGACGAGTCTGCCTGCGAAAAGGCTTTGAACAGACGGTCAAGACGGTCTTCGGGAATCCCGATGCCGGTGTCGGAAACCTCAAAGGTCAGAGGTACGAGGTTCGAGGTCAGGGGTTTCCCCTCACCCCTCACCCCGTACCCCTCACCCCGAACCCGAATTTCTATTTTCCCTTTTTCCGTGAATTTGACGGCATTGTTCACCAGATTGAGCAGTATCTGACGCAGGCGCGTCGGATCCCCGCCCAGATGCAGATGAACATCATCGTCAATCCGGTAACTCAGCTCAAGCCCTTTTTCATCGGCTTTGAGTCCGAGTATTTTAATCACTGTTTCAATCACTTCTGTGAGGTCAAAAGCCCTTGTTTCCAAATCCATCTTTCCGGCTTCGATCTTGGAAAAATCAAGGATGTCATTAATCAGCGCCAGCAGAATGTCCGAAGAAGCCGCAATCATCCGGGCATAACTGCTTTGCCGTGAATCTGTATCCGTTTCCAGCAGAAGCCGTGACATATTCACGATGGTATTCATGGGCGTGCGGATTTCATGGCTCATGCCGGCGAGAAATTCGGATTTGGCGAGAGTGGCGGCTTCAGCAGCTTCTTTTGCCCGATTCAGCGCGTCTTCAGCCAGTTTTCGGGAAGTGATATCATGGATAATCGAAAACAGAATATTCTGCTCTTTAAACGGAATCGGAGAAGAATGAACTTCCACATAGCGGATCTTTCCGTTTGACAAGCGGTGACAGAAATTAAAAACATTCTGTTTTTTCGCGCAGGCAGTTGTCATTTCTGAGACAATTTCTGCTTTGCCCGACTGATTGATCTGATAAATCGTCAAAGTTTCAAATTCCTCGGCAGTATAGCCGTAATATTTACAGGCAGAGCGGTTTGCAAGGATGATTCTGCCGGTTTCGGGACTGATCAGCAGCATCACCGCGCTGTGACTGTCAAACATGCTGTGAAAGAGTGTTTCCCGTTCCTGTAATGTCTTATATGCCCGGCGCAATTCCGCGGTGCGTTCCTCAACCTGTTTTTCCAGATTTTCATTCAGCAGAGACAATGCGGAACGCGTCCGGCGCAACTGATGCGTGAGCCTGAACAGAAAGACAAGCAGAATGAGCAGCAGACCGAATCCGATGATAATGGCTGTGATTTCAGAACGGTACAGTTCCCACACCGAGTACTGACGGTTTTTGATGATGCTGTCCGGGGGCAGGGAAGAGAGCGGAATATTGTATCGCTGCAACGCGCTGTGATCGAAAATGAAGCGTGAACCCTGATCGGTCTTCACCGGAATGCGGCTTACCGGTTTGCCGCCGAGGATTCTCAGCCCCATCTGAGCTGCTTCGCGTGCCTGAAATTCGATACTGTACATATAGCCGCCAATTGTGCCGGTGCCGATAAAGTGATCATACCCGCTCAGGACAGGCACAGACGCAACCGATGCCAGTTCCCGCAGCGCGTCAATCGGGCGGTATCTGACGCCGGCGGCATCCTCAAACAGAAGGGAATACAGAATGACGGAAGTTTTCGGCAGGGCTGCCGCGCGGACTTTCATTTCAGCCATCGGAATCTCGGACCAGTCTGTGAGTTTCACCCGCCCGTGCAGGGCTTTCCGCAAGGCTTCGATATGGAGAAGATAGGGCTGGTCCATCCTCCCCGCGCCATGCACCATGACAATTTCGCTGACGGACGGACGCACATCCAGAAACCATCGGACACACCGGACAAAATCAACCTCCGAAGCAACGCCGGTTACATCCGGGGGAAGATGCAGCGAGGGGATTCTCATGGAACTTGTATCATAAAATATCACCGGCGTATCCGGCAAAATTGTCTGTCGCCGGGATAACCAAATATCCAGCATTTTCGGATCGCTGACAATGATCAGATCAATCGTCATGCCGCGATATTTGCGCTCATAGAGGTCAAACAGGGCATCATTATAGGCGGGGTCGGTGAAACGGTTGCTATCCAGATATTCATAATACAGACTCAGTGTAATGTCTTTCAGATGACGAAATTCCTCCTGTATAGCCGTCACGGCAATGGTGTTTGCCGGCAGGTCAATCTGATACAGAGACAGAAACAGAACATTTTTGCTGTTGATATTGCTATTGACATTGCTGTTAATATTGACCGGCGCCTCGGTTCTGCCCTCTGCTGCCGGATAAAGAAGTAAAATAACCGCGACGGTGAATTGCCGCAGCATCGCTTTTTTTAATAATTTATTTAATTTTGTCAATGTCTTGTCATCTGCTTTCAGCCGGATCGCCTCCGGAGTGGAACGGGTTTGTCTATTTTTAGCCTGGGCCGTTTTACTGCCTCAATCTCGTTCCCACGCTCTGCGTCAATGCCGTGTAGGTCGGGGTGAGCCTGCGAACCCCGACATTTGCCTTCCTCAATCTCGTTCCCACGCTCTGCGTCA
>DZCT01000686.1 GCA_022736535.1 Desulfatirhabdium butyrativorans
GCCCTCACCGGGTGCTGTATTTCTGGCACTATATGGGAAACCGTTTCCTCACATTTCTCTCGAATATGTTTACAGACCTGAACATGACGGATATGGAAACATGCTACAAAGTTTTTCGGAGAGAAGTCATTCAAAGCGTCACAATTGAAGAGGAGCGTTTCGGTTTTGAACCTGAAATCGTTGCCAAAGTCGCCCGCATGAATCTCCGCATTTTTGAAACGGGAATTTCCTACCACGGCAGAACCTACGAGGAAGGAAAGAAAATCGGCGTGAAAGACGGGATCAGAGCTTTATACTGCATCTTCCGCTACAATGCCCCCGCCGCGCCGCTTCCCGTTCAGTTTATCATGTATCTGTTCGTGGGCGGAGCAGCGGCTGTGCTTAACCTGTTTATTTTTATGGCGATGTTTTCATGCGGTCTGAGCGTCGGGGTTTCCGCGCCTGCGGCTTTTATTCTCGCCGCGCTTCTCAATTATGCAATGTGTGTGTTTCTTCTGTTCAGACACCGTGCAAAACGCCATCCGGCAACAGAAACCCTCATCTACATGCTGGCGGTCGGAATCGTCTGCTTTATGGACCTTGAGATCACGAAATTCATGCTGGAGTCGGGAATATCTCCGGCGCTGTCAAAAATAACAGGCACCGGCTTGACGCTGATATTCAATTTCATGGGAAGACGCTTTTTTGTGTTTCCGCCGCCTTCGCCGGATAAGCGAATGAGAACAGACCTCAGAAACTGAGTTTTTCAAAAAAAACTGGTAGTGCTTTGTCAAGTTTGATTTTGTGTGCGGAAATCTCCGGTGGGCAGCAAGCTGCCCACCCTACAACTCATATTTTCAAGCTTGACAAAATAGTAGTGATGCAGAACAGATGATGAAGCCTGCCGCTGTCATTCTGAACGCAGTGAAGAATCTCTGTCTGTCCACTGAGATTCTTCGCTCCGCTCAGAATGACATATTAAGTTCAGAATGACACATCAAAATCACCTGCTTCTGCACCACTACCATTTTTTCATCAAGTGAAATCATCTGATCAGGCAGTTCAGGTTTTCCAATTCTTTCAGAGAGATTTCGACGATTGCCGCATTTCCTATGCCGTTGAGCAGCACGAAACGGATTTTGTCTTTTTCCCGCTTTTTATCCTTGCCCAGCGCTTCAATGACTTTCTGTCTGTCTGCGGGGATTTCTGCGGGAAGTCCGACAGTTTTCAGGAGGCTGACTATCCGCTCCGCATCTGCGGCCCGGAGCAGCCCTTTTCTGACAGAAAGCTTTGACGCGAGAACCATGCCCGCGCTCACCGCCTCGCCGTGGGAAACGCCTGCGGTTTTCTCAAGCGCGTGGCCGAAGGTGTGACCGAAATTGAGTTTCCGGCGTTCTCCTTTTTCTTTTTCGTCACGGTTCACAACGCCGGCTTTGATAACGACCGAATCATACACGAGTTTTTCAATGACTTCGGCTTCGAGACCCACGGCGCGGCGGCAGTTTTCCTCAAGAAAGGCAAACATCTCCGCATCTGCAATGGCGGCGTGTTTGACAATTTCCGCAAGGCCGCACAAGACTTCTTTTTCCGGCAATGTCCTGAGCAGTTCCGGGTCGCAGATCACAAATTCGGGCTGATTGAACACGCCTGCCATGTTTTTGTAACCTTTGAAATTCACGCCGTTTTTTCCGCCCACGCTTGCGTCAGCCTG
>DZCT01000687.1 GCA_022736535.1 Desulfatirhabdium butyrativorans
CGCCGAAGAGCCGGGTAATGCCCGCGCTGAAAATCACCCGCACATTCTCCTGTTCAACCGCGGCGATTTCCGCATCTTCAAAACCGCTTTCCGCTCTTTTTTCCCTGAATATGACGGTGATATTTTTTGCCCCGAGTTTTCTGCATATTCTTGCCGCTTCAAACGCCAGTTTCCCGCCGCCTGCAATCACGACATCAGACTTGACGGAAATGCGGTTTCTGCCGTCGGCATCGGATTTCAGAAGGTCCAGCAGCAGAAAAGTTCCCGGAATCGGTTCTTCAACAATATTGCTTCCCCGGGTGAGTCGGCTGTCCCAGCCTCCGGAAGCCAGAAAAACCGCATCAAATCCCTGTTCAAGAAGTTCGTCTGCTGTGAAGTCTTTTCCCATCGCTTTTTCGGTCTGAGCCGTTACGCCCATTGCCAGCACGCCTTCAATATCACAGTCCAGAATCTCGTCCGAAAGCCGGTATTCCGCAATGGCGCTTCTCAGCAGACCGCCCAGTTTCGGTCTGGCTTCAAATACCGTTGTCTCATGTCCCAGACGGGCAGAGAAAAAGGCTGCGGACAGGCCTTCCACGCCCCCGCCCACGACAGCAACTTTTTTGCCCGTATTCGGGGCTTTGTAAGGAAAAATTCTGTCTTTGCTTCCTTTTTCAAAATCAGCCGCAAAACGCTTGAGGAAGTTGATGGCAACCGGCTCATCGGCATACTGGCGGCGGCATTCGTTTTCACAGGGACGCGGACAGATTCTGCCGATAACCGTGGGGAAGGGATTCCGCTCTTTGATAACCTGCACGGCACGATAATAATCTCCGAGCGTAATCTGCCGGATATATTCCCGGATATTGATGCCGGCAGGACAGGCTCTCTGACAGGGCGTGGTGCATTCTTCGGTGGTGTATTCCTTGAGAATGCGCCGGGTCACAGAGGAAAGCGTGATAATGTATTTGGGACAGACCCGCTCGCAGGTGCCGCAGCCGGTGCAGCGTTTTTCATCCACGACGGGCAAGCCTTCGGGTCCCATGGTGATCGCGCCGAAAGGACAGGCTTTGGCGCAACTGCCCAGTCCCAGACAGCCCACGGAACAGACTTTCATGCCCCCGCTCAGAAGGCTGGCGGCTTTGCATTCGCTGAGTCCATCATAGATGTATTTCACATCCGCGTCTTTCACGCCGAAATAACAGCCCGGCTTTGCAATGTCCGGTTCTTTTGCCTCAACTGAAACACCCAGAATCGCGCCGATAGCCTGTGCTACATCCTCACTGGCTGCCACACAGGAACTCGGAGAGGATTTGCCGGCAACAATTGCCGCCGCGTTGGCGGAACATCCGGGAAAGCCGCATCCGCCGCAGTTGGCGCCCGGAAGCGCGGCTTCCACTGCCTCTATTTGCGGGTCCACATACACATAAAACACTTTCGAGGCTGCTGCCAGCCCCACGCCGACAAGAACGCCGAGTCCTCCCATCATACAAATTGCTTCGATCATAATTTCCATACTCCTTTTTTGGTAGTGGTCTAATACCGAATCTCTATTGACTTTATATGATACTTTTTTCCGCAGAATTCACAGAGAATACACAGAGTTCACAGAGTTTTAAAATTCTCTGTGTCCTCTGCGGTTTTTTCACGCTCTGTGCCCTCTGCGGGAAAGAAAATGAGAGCATACTTTCAATAGAGATTTGGTATAA
>DZCT01000688.1 GCA_022736535.1 Desulfatirhabdium butyrativorans
CCGAAAAATCTTTTATGACAGCCATTGCCTGCCTCATTTCTTCCGTGTTCAGTATTTCCGGAAGGGGAGTCACATGCCCGCCTTACGACTGACCGGGATCAATCCCGGCTTTCTTCAGCAAGAGGAGCAGCCGCTCGGCTTCGTTCAGAGCCTGCTCCGCTTTTTTCAGAGCCGCTTCCTTTTCTTTGCGGGTTTCTTCTTTTTCTTTTTGCGCCTGTTCTGCTTTTTTGAGAGCTGCTTCCTTTTCTTTGCGGGTTTCTTCTTTTTCTTTTTGCGCCTGTTCTGCTTTTTTGAGAGCCTTTTCAAGTTCCGCATACAGCGTGTTTCTTTCAAATTCCGCTTCCAGACGGCTCTGATAGCGCAGATAATTTTTCTGATTTTCCGAAAAATCTTTTATGACAGCCATTGCCTGCCTCATTTCTTCCGTGTTCAGTATCTCCGGCGGAGAGTCCGCATCCGGATTTCCGCCCTCTCTGAAAAGGTACAGCCACCGGTCTTTTTCTGTGCAGGCGGCGTCGGACATCTTCCATTTCGGAAGTTGCAGCAGATGAACGCCGAAGTGCCTGCTCAGTGTTATGCCGTTCTTCACATTCCATGCGGCAAAAGGAAGATGGAAGTCGTCCGTTTCTTCAAACAGGCTGTTTTTCAGCAGCCATATAGAGATGACCGGTTTCAGAAGACTGTAACTTTCGCCCCTGCCGATAAGCGAATGATAAATCGTGCTCCATGTGTATAAAATTCTTGCCGGCAGCCCCGCGTGAACCATCGCCTGTATTTCAATCTGATAATTGTTGCCGGCGCCGTCCTTTGCTTTCACATCAACGATGCTCAGTTTGTCGGTTTCAAATTCCCTTTCGTTGTAAGGATCAATGATAACAACTTCTGAAATTCTTTCGTTATCCGGCGGCTCCAGTACGGCATTCAGAAAATGGATCAGCAGATTTTTATGTTTCTCGTTGCCGAGGAGCGCCTTGAAAACACAGTCCACCGTGGGATCAATTCGATGTTTCATGTCTCGTATCCGTTTCAGATTTCATAAGATAAATGTGAAATTACAGATCAAATCTAATTTAAATTTACGGGCAGAGATTGTCAAGAAGGAATTATGCGTTATCTGCACGGCTCAAATTTTTTCAGAAAAAATGTCCCTGAGAAATCGTTTTTCGCTCTTTACAAATCAGAGCGGGGGAAATCCACAGGGATTGTTTATAAGCAGGGATTTCAGGCTTGACAAATTTTTTTTCGGAAAAATGTCCCTGAGAAATCGTTTTTCGCTCTTTACAAATCAGAGCGGGGGAAATCCACAGGGATTGTTTATAAGCAGGGATTTCAGGCTTGACAAATTTTTTTTCGGAAAAATGTCCCTGAGAAATCGTTTTTCCCTCTTTACAAATCAGAGCGGGACAGAGAAAGGGACAATCTATAAAAGGAGGTGATGCGTTATGAGGGTTTTGTAAAAGAAACAATGCGGAAAGAGCGGAAAGACTTTTACGGCTTTCAACTTTTTTTAATCAAGGAGAATGAAAATGAATTTCATCGGAAAAAAACGGAAATCCTGCACGGCAGAAAGCGGAAAAAAGGCAATTCTCTGCCTGTGCGCTTTGGCGGCGGTAATGGGAAGCCTGTGTTTTGCGGATTGGGGCTTTGCACAGGAAGTGCAGACCATTGATTTTGAGACGATTCCGGG
>DZCT01000239.1:0-3395 GCA_022736535.1 Desulfatirhabdium butyrativorans
AAGCTGTATTTGTCAGTAGAAAATCCCCACTTTTGCGGGAGAAAATTCCCACCCCTATGTAAAGCGGGCAGTGGTGCAGAAGGATACTGAGACCCTTCGCTGCGCTCAGGGTGACATGAAGCTGCGCTCAGGGTGACATGAAACTTGCGGGAGAAAATTCCCACCCCCATGTAAAGCGGGCAGTGGTGCAGAAGGATAAAGCGGGTTTGCCGGTCTTCAGTCTGCCGCTCTCTTTTTTGCTTTCAACTTTTCATTTTATCGGATAAGATGAACATCAGCGGGCTGAACTGTCATACCGAATCTCTATTGACTTTATATGATACTTTTTCCCACAGAGTTCACAGAGAATACACAGAGTTCACAGAGTTTTAAAATTCTCTGTGTCCTCTGCGGTTTTTTCACGCTCTGTGCCCTCTGTGGGAAAGAAAATGAGAGCATACTTTCAATAGAGATTTGGTATCACAAATCGCCCCGTTTAACTGCAAGTCCTGAACACAGACAATGAGGAAAATCCATGACGCTTACCAGACAGGAAATCAACCGGAAACTGTTCCATCTGTTCGCTTTGCTGATGCCCGCGGGAATTTTTTATATTCCTCAGATTCCCGGTGTTTCAAATGTCATACCGGCAATTTTGCTGGCAATTTTGCTGGCAGCCATTGCCGCTGTTGAAAAACTGCGATTCAGGTATCCGAACATTAACAGGATATTTCAGAACCGCTTCAGTTCTCTGCTCCGAAAAGAAGAGAGCGGACACCTGACCGGCTCAACATGGCTGATTGCTTCGGCTTTGATCTGCGCTGTTCTGTTCCGCAATACGCCCCACATTTCCTTTATGGCGCTGACGCTTTTTATTCTGGGAGACGCCGTTGCCGCGATAGCCGGACAGAGCATCGGAAGGATCAGAATCGGGAAAAAATCGCTGGAAGGCTCGCTTGCCTGCTTTCTGCTCTGCGTGATGCTGTTTTACGGCGTATTTCCGTATATTCCGCTGCTGCTGGATATATGGGGCGGAACGGTTCCCGGGCCGATTGTTTTCATCACTTCCCTTGCGGTGACGGTTTTTGAACTTGTTCCTTTAAAAATCACAAAGCATCTGATTGTCAACGATAATCTTGCCGTTCCGGTAATTGCCGGCTTGTTTATGAAATATCTTTATCCTTTTTTCGGATGAGGTTTTCCGTTCCGTTCCCACACGCCGCTTTCCGCAACGGAAATAAAAAAAAGTTCTCGCAAAGGCTCAAAGAACGCGGAGATTCTGCTCCGGCAGGGTCATGCCGCGTAAAGGGGCATTGCATTCCCCCCTTGAGGGGGGCGGGGGGGTGTTTCTGCGGCAAATTTCAGATATCTGCCCGGAGCGGACACCCCCCTGCCCCCTCAAGGGGAGATTTCCGCACTGACTTAATGAACCGGAACGGCGGGGGCGTAACCCCGCCCTACCGTCACATAAGAGATAAAAAACCTATGGCAGTTTATGAAAAAAAATATGACGTGATTGTGGTGGGCGCAGGTCATGCCGGATGCGAAGCATCGCTGGCTGCCGCCCGGATGGGATGCCGGGTTCTGCTCATGGCAATTGATCTGGACAAACTCGCGGCTATGCCGTGCAGCCCTTCCATCGGCGGCATGGCAAAGGGGCAGCTTGTCAAAGAAATAGACGCGCTCGGCGGCGAAATGGCAAAAATCACGGACAAGACCGCGATTCAGTACCGGGTTCTGAACACCAAAAAAGGGCCCGCGGTGCATTCCTCCAGAACCCAGAATGACAAAATCCGCTATCACATCGCCATGAAAGCCGTGATCGAGCGTCAGCCGAATCTTGATCTCAAGCAGGGAATGGTGGAGCGGCTTGTCACGGAAGGCGGCAGAATCATCGGCGTGGAAGATCACACAGGTTTCGGCTATCAGGCGGACGCGGTGGTGCTGGCTACCGGCACATTTCTCAGCGGACTGGTGCATATCGGGTTCCGCGCTGTCAGAGCCGGAAGAGCCGGAGAATTTGCCTCTTATTCGCTTCCCGAACATCTGAAAGAACTGGGTTTCACGCTGGGACGCATGAAAACCGGCACGCCCCCGCGTCTGAAAAAATCGAGCATTGATTTCAGCAGGTTTGAAAAACACGAAGGCGATGCGGAACCGCTGCCTTTTTCTTTTTTTACGGAAAAAACTACCGGCATTCAGGTCCCGTGTTATATGGGACACACCAATGAGAAAACCCGGAAAGTCGTACAGGACAATCTGCAATATTCCGCTCTGTACGGCGGCGTTATCAAAGGCGTTTCCGCCCGTTACTGTCCTTCGTTTGAAGACAAAATCGTCAAATTTCCGCATCGGGAAAATCATCATGTGATTCTTGAGCCGGAAGGACTTGACACCGAAGAGATTTACGCCAGCGGTCTGGGAAACAGTCTGCCGCCGGAAATTCAGATTCAGGTGGTGCGCTCGGTGGAAGGGCTGGAATACGCTGAAATCATGCGGCACGCGTATGCCATTGAATATGATTATGTCAATCCGGTTCAGCTCAGACCCACGCTGGAAACCAAGCGGATGTCAGGGCTGTTCATGGCAGGGCAGATCAACGGCACATCGGGCTATGAGGAAGCCGCAGCGCAGGGAATGTGGGCTGGCATCAACGCCGCGTGCAAAATTCAGGGGCGGAAACCGTTTATTTTAGACCGTTCTCAGGCATATATGGCGGTGATGACAGACGATCTGGTGACCCGCGGCACGCGTGAGCCTTACCGCATGTTCACCTCGCGGGCAGAATACCGGCTCATGCTCCGGGAAGACAACGCCGATCTCCGGCTCATGGCAATCGGGCATGAACTCGGTCTTATCGCTGACGACACGCTCAAAGACATCAAAGAGCGGAAAAAGCAGATTGAGGCTGAAATCGCAAGAATCAAAAAGACGGTGATCAAGCCTGAAAAATCGGTCAATGAATATTTGTCCGCCCGCGGCGCCAAAATCCTGAATGACGGCATCGGTTTGGATCAACTGCTGAAACGGGCAGAGTTGGACTATCATGCGGTGGAAACGCTCGCCCCCTGTCCCGAACCGTTAGATAAGAAAGTGATTCAGCAGGCGGAAATCGAAATCAAATATGAAGGTTATATTCAGCGTCAACTGAGGGAAATTGAGAAATTCAGGAATTTGGAAAACATAAAGATACCGGAAGATTTTGATTTTCGCAGCGTCCACGGGCTTTCAAACGAACTGAAAGAAAAGCTTTCCGCAGTGCGTCCCGCTTCGCTGGGGCAGGCTTCCCGCATTGACGGCATGACGCCTGCGGCTATTTCCGTGCTGATGATCGGGATTAAGGCGTTTAAACAGTAAGAAAAAAAGTTTCTCGCAAAGACCGCAGAGGGCGCAAAGGAAAAAAGTTAAATAAAATA
>DZCT01000239.1:3495-7685 GCA_022736535.1 Desulfatirhabdium butyrativorans
CTTATCTCTTTGCGCTCTTGGCGGTCTTTGCGAGAGATAAAAGTTTCTCGCAAAGACCGCAGAGGGCGCAAAGGAAAAAAGTTAAATAAAATAAATTTATTCTCAGCGGTCTTATCTCTTTGCGCTCTTGGCGGTCTTTGCGAGAGATAAAAGTTTCTCGCAAAGGACGCTTTTTCGGTTAAAAAATCAGGAGAAGAAAATCATGCAGATGAATATGATTGAACAGGAAATTTTATCAATACTGAACAGCCTGCCGGCGGAAACACAGCAGGAAATTTTGAATTTCAGCTTGTTTTTAAAAAGAAAAATGCAGTCTGACGGGCAGAATGAGAGCCTTAAAGCAAATCCGGAAGCTTTTGTCTCAGCTTTAAAAAAATTTCTTGAAGAAGTTGAATCAGACCCTTTTGATATAGATACCTCCGTTTTTGACAGAGACAGAGCGCGGGAACTCGGACGGAAAACAGAGTTATGAGTTTAACTTATCTGTTGGACACCAATATCATATCAGAACCTTTAAAACCCTTGCCTGACAGGCAGGTTGTTGACAGCATTAACCGTTACGGCTCTGAAATTGCCGTTCCTGTTTTTGTGATTTATGAATTGACAAAAGGTGTATATCAACTGCCCGAATCGAAAAGACGTTCAAGGATTCTGTATTATATTGAAAATGTTGTTTATAATTTGCCTATACTGCCTTATACAAAAGCCGCGGCAATATGGCAGGGGAAAGAAACCGCACGGTTGCAACATATAGGAAAATCACCGTCTTTTGCAGATATGCAGATTGCATCAATTGCCAAAACAAACGACCTGATTTTAGTCACACGCAATCTTGCTGATTTTCAATATATTACAGGGTTAAAACTGGAAAATTGGTTTAAATAAATGAGAAAAAAAAGGTTTCTCGCAAAGTCCGCAAAGGAAGAAAGTTAAATAAAATAAATTTATTCTTTGCGCTCTTATCTCTTTGCGTTCTTTGCGGGCTTTGCGAGAGAAAAAAATATGTCAAAACACGCAATCAATCACTATTACAGCAAAATTGACCAGTACCGAAGATTCGGCGGGACGCAGAATGAGACTTCCCTGCGCCGGGCTTTTGCCAATCTTCTGGAAGAATACTGCGCGCCGAAAAATCTCATTCCGGTGGATGAAGCCGCACTGAAAAATTCCCGGAAACGACCCGACGGCACGGTCAAAGACGCGCTGCGGCTCGACTGGGGACACTGGGAGAGCAAAGACCCGGGAGACAATCTGGATGCGGAAATAGAGAAAAAATTCAGCATCGGTTATCCCAATTTCAACATCATTTTTGAAAACTCTCAGGAAATCGTTCTGTTTCAGCAGGGCAGCCGGATCATGCACTGCGATATGCGGAATCCGGACTCGCTCGATGCGCTGCTCAACGCGTTTGTGAGCTATGAACGCCCTGAAATCAGAGACTTTCATCTCGCAGTGGAGAAATTCAGAGCCGATATTCCCGACATCATCGAGGCGCTGCGGGCGATGATTTCCCGTGAACTGAAAACCAACAGGGCTTTCAGGCAGGCAAACGCCGAGTTTGAGGACATCTGCAAAGAAAGCATCAATCCTGAGATTAGCGCGTTTGACATAAAGGAAATGCTCATTCAGCATATTCTCACCGCAGAGATATTCGACACGGTGTTCGGGGAGAGTCATTTTCACCGGGAAAACAATATTGCCAAAGAACTTGAGGCGGTGGTCGGGACCTTTTTCACCGGAGCGGTGCGCCGGAACACGCTCGCAGGCATTGACTCATACTACAAAGCCATCAAAGCCGAAGCCGCACGCATTGACAACCATCACGAAAAACAGAAATTTCTCAAAGTGATTTATGAGAATTTCTACAAGGCGTACAATCCCAAAGGCGCGGACCGGCTCGGCATTGTCTATACCCCCGGCGAGATTGTCCGTTTTATGATTGAAAGCACGGACTGGCTGTTGGAAAAGCATTTCGGCAAATCCCTTTCGGACAGAAATGTGGAAATTCTTGACCCTGCAACGGGCACCGGCACGTTTGTGACCGAGATGATTGAATATATTCCGCCCCAATATCTGGAATACAAATATAAAAATGAAATCCACGCCAATGAAGTCGCCATACTCCCGTACTACATTGCCAGTCTGAATATCGAGTACACCTATCAGCAGAAAATGGGGAAATATGAGCCGTTTGAGAATATTGTCTTTGTGGACACGCTGGATAATACGGGGTTTGATTTTAAGGGACAGACAACCCTTGCGGGTTTCGGGATGAACGCGGAAAATCTTGCCCGCATCCAAAAGCAGAATGAGCGGAAAATTTCCGTGATTATCGGCAATCCGCCGTATAACGCCAAGCAGGAATGGTATAACGACTTCAATCCTAACAGAAAATATAAAAAGATTGATGAACGGATCAAAGAAACCTATGTGAGACAAGGAACGGCGCAGAATCAGATTGTGCTTTACGATATGTACACAAGATTTTTCCGATGGGCGAGTGACCGGATTTCTGATGACGGCATCGTTGCTTTTATCACAAACAATTCCTTTGTAAATGCCCGGACATTTGACGGATTTCGCAAATGTATCCAAAAAGAGTTTGATTATGCTTATGTGATTGACTTAGGAGGAAATATTCGGGAACTATCAGGAAAAGACGGTATTTACCTGAATGAAAAGCATACAATTTTCGGCGTGTCGGCTGCTGTCGGCATTGCCGTGACGTTTTTGGTAAAAAACTCAGAAGACAGACATGACGATTGCAGAATTCAGTATATCCATCCTTGCGATATTCGTGCAACCCGTTCGGAAAAACTGGAATTTCTGAATAATAATCCTCTCAGGCAGATTGCTTTTGAAGCTGTAAAACCAGACAAAAAAAATAACTGGCTGAATATTACGGATAATGATTTTGATGAATTTATTCCGTTAATTGACAAAGATGTGAAAGCCGGAAAAGGCGAACAGGCAATTTTTCAGTTGTTTTCACGAGGTGTTGCAACTCAAAGAGATGAATGGGTTTATGATTTTTCAAAGGAGATGCTGAGAGAGAAGATAAACTATTTTGTGGAAATCTATCAGAACACATTGAAAAATGAGAATTTTAAAGATAGAAATTCTATCAAATGGGATCGGGAACTGACAAAATATTTGGAAAGAGGGATTAAGAAAAAATTTGAAGAAGAAAAAATTGTCTCTTCCGTTTACCGCCCTTTCAGCAAAAAGTTTTTTTACTTTGATAAACATTTTAACGGAATGACTTATCAGTGGTTTGATATTTACAGCACTGAATATCAAAATAAATATATTGCTTATAACGCTTTAGGAAATACCAAATCTTTTCATCTTTTGGGAACAGCGGATGTTATTGATTTGCATCTTACTGGCGATAGTCAATGTCTTCCTCTCTACCGCTACGACAAAGACGGCAGCCGCAACGACAACATCACCGACTGGGCTTTGCGGCAGTTTGCCGAGCATTATCAGGATGACAGCATCGGCAAAGAAGACATTTTTCACTACACTTACGCGGTGTTGCACAATCCCGCTTACCGCAGAAAATATGAAACCAATCTGAAACGGGAATTTCCCCGCGTGCCTTTTTACAGGGATTTTCACAAATGGGCGAAATGGGGCAGAACATTGACGGATTTGCACATCAATTACGAAAGCGCAGAACCGTATCCGCTCAAACGCATTGAAACCGCTCAGAAAGATGCGCCCAAAGCCAAACTCCGGGCAGTTCCCGAAAAAGGCGAAATCATCTTGGACGACAACACCACGCTGTCGGGCGTTCCTGCCAAGGCATGGGACTACACGCTCGGCAACCGTTCCGCGCTGCACTGGATATTGGATCAGTACAAAGAAAAAACGCCGAAAGATAAAACGATTGCTGAAAAATTCAACACTTACATATTCAGCGACTACAAAGAGCCGGTCATTGATCTGCTGAAACGGGTCTGCACCGTATCTGTAAAAACCGTTGATATTGTAAATAAAATGACAGAAGAAGAACCGCATGAATGAAGCGGAGACGCAAGATTTTGCGTCTCTGCAATTATAATAAGAGATTCTTCGCTTCGCTCAGAATAACACATCAAAATCACTACCCCCATTTTTTTCTCTTGACAGATTTCTCCCCGTGATTATTTTTATCAAAGTTGCTATTACAACATTTTGATATTATA
>DZCT01000689.1 GCA_022736535.1 Desulfatirhabdium butyrativorans
TTATTATAACAGTGTATTGCAGAAACAGAGATTCTTCACTTCGTTCAGAATGACACCCCGAAATCACCTGTTCTACACCACTACCCGGTCTTTTCAGACCGTAAAGCGATTTTTCAAATCGCTTAAACCGCTTGAAAAGCGGTTTTACAGAGAACACCGTTTCTGACAGCAAATTGGCATAATATCTCAGCAGGAAAGAAATTTTTACTCCCACCCCCCGCCGACAGCCTTAACGAGTCTGATCGTGGTCACAAGCTGTTCCCCCCAAATCTGAATGCCTGCCCGCCTTGCCTGCAATGCCGTTCTTTGGGCATCCACCACATCCAGATAGCTGACCAATCCGCTTTTATAACGCTCGTCAGAAATCTGCTCCGCATTGGCAGCCGCCTGAACCGCTCTGTCCTGCGCTTTTGCCTGCTCGCTCAGAAAGCGAAGCCCGCTCAGTCCGTCTTCTGTTTCCTGAACCGCTTTCAGCACGGTCTGTCGGTAATTCGCCACAGTTTCATCATACACGGCTTTTGTTCTCTCTAAATTTGCCTTGTTGCGCCCGCCGTTGAAAATCGGCAGCGAAATTCCCGGTCCCAGCGACTAGACCCGGCTGTTCCAATCCAACAGAGAAGAGGCTTCTCCGCTCTGATACCCGGCGCTGCCGCTCAGGCGGATGGTCGGGAAAAAAGCCGCTTCCGCCACGCCGATACGGGCGTTGGCAGATGCCATCCGGCGTTCCGCCGCCGCCACATCGGGACGCCTTTCCAAAAGCGATGAAGGCAGACTTGGCGCAATTCCCGGAACTTTTGTCGTCAGATTTGCCGATGCCAGCGAGAAGTCGGAGGCGGGCTTGCCGAGCAGTACCGCCAAACTGTTTTCAAGCGCTCCCCGTGTTTTCCTGAGCGCAGCACCCTCAGCCTGCGTGCTTGCCAATTCGGTTTTGGCCCGCTCAAGATCAAGCTTGCCCGTGTAGCCGTTTTTAAACCGGCTTTCAATCATCCGCAGGGATTCTTCCCGCAGCCTCACGGTCCGGTCAACGATGTCTATGTCTTTATCTAAGGCTCTGATCTGAAAATAATTCCGGGCAAGGTCAGCCTGAAGCGTCAGCAGCACTGCGGCATAATCCGCAGCGGTGGCGGTCAGTTCCGCCTCTGCCGCCTCGTTTGAACGCCGGACCGCCCCCAGATGTCAATTTCATAGCTCAGGTCAAAGGGCAGGCTGAAAAGATTGGCGGTCGTCATGTTTCCGCCGCCGGTGTCCGTGCGGAAGCGTTGAACGGAAGGTTTCATGTCAACTGTCGGAAACAATTCACTTCCCGCAATCCCCGCGGCAGCCCGCGCCTGCATGACGCGGGACATAGCGGCTTTAAGGCTCTGATTGGCTTCTTGCGCCTGCGCTTCCAAGTCATTCAGTGCCTCATCGCCGAAAACCGCCCACCATCTGCCTTTGGGAAGATGATCTTTGGGTTCGGCGATTTTCCAATCTTTATTGCCTTTAAATTCAAGTGGTACGGGCGCAGACGGTTTGCTGTAATCGGGTCCCAGTGTGCTACAGCCGCTCAGGAGCACGCCGATACATATCAGGTTTATACAAAATCGTGTCATGGGAATATCCTTGGTAAATATTTTTTTGCCACAGACACACACAGACAGACACAGACAGAAATCTGAAAATATTTTATCTGCCATGTCTG
>DZCT01000240.1 GCA_022736535.1 Desulfatirhabdium butyrativorans
GGGTTCGCTCATCATCCGGCAAGCGTTGGGGTTCGCAGGCTCACCCCAACCTACACGACATTGACGCAGAGCGTGGGAACGAGATTGAACAGGCAGGAACACTATGAACATTGACGAACAGATAAACTATGCAAGAGAAGTCGTGGGCAAAGACCCGATGGCGGTGTTTCTCGGCATAGAAGTGGAAGAAGTGAAATATGCTTACGCCCGGCTTTCGCTGCTGATCAAGCCGCAATATCTCAATGCAGTGGAGCGGGCGCACGGCATGGCAATATCCGCGATTGCGGATCAGTCCGTTGCGGTTGCTTCCAACGCCACAGAATACATGGCATTGGTCGTGGAACTCAAGGTCAATCTCTTGGATGCCGTGTCTCCGGGAGATACAATCACGGCGGAAGCCCGCGCTGTTGATATAAAGCGGAAATTAAGTCTCTGGGAGGTGACAATTACAGATTCCCGCAGAAACAAAGTGGCGGTCGCGCAGGCGCTGGCGTATCACCGCCCAAAAAGTTAGCAGACGGCTGCATTCATTCTGGTCTGTCTGATCTTCCGTAGGGACACGCCGGCGGCGTGTCCCTAATGTTAAACATCTCAGCGACCTGTGCTTCAAGTTCTCTGAAATAAATTCGCACATCCTGATCCGCAAAAGGCTTGGGCTGCAATGCCCGGTCCGGATAGGCAGGCGTATCTCGCGCCAACCTGTTCACAATCGTTGCAATGTCAGCATCTGTTTTTCCTGCGGGTCTGTCCAAATGCGCCGCCTTTACCCAATAGGTATTCCGGCATTCCGCAAACAGCGGCATGATCCCTGTCTGCTCTTCGGATAAAATCAAATCCCCGGGACCCGCGAAATAAATATCGTGATAAGTCTGTGCCACCCGGACATCTTGCGAAAATGACTCAATCACCAGCACCAGCGGCGGGTTGTAAAAATATCCCTCATGCCATCTGCCCCGCTCCGCTTTGATATGTCGGAGCTGACCCGGTGAGATATTATCATCATCATGCGGCGGTGAGGCATTCGCTGTAAGGGTATCCTGAATCAGAGCCGTTAATTTTTCCCAGCGTTTCTGCTCCTCTCTCACCTGAAGCGAACAATAGGGACAAATTGCCGCATGACGCTGCATATCGCTTTTATATCTGAAATCATTTGCAATATGCGACGGCGGACAGGTTCGGAAGACTTTTGCCTGAGACAAGGCAGATTTGCGACTGTACATGATATTTTTCCTTATTCAGGGCATTCTACCGAGTTATCTTTCAAATTTCAATTTATTTTCTCTGCTGCTGCAAAATTCACGGCTGTCGCCGACAGACAGGGACATGGACTTGCTTTTCTAATCCTGTCTCACATTTTTTATTTGCATTTTTCAGTTTTTTCTTTATATACTGATTCAATTTATTTTTTTGCCACAGACGCACACAGACGCACACAGACAGCCGAAAACGGATTACGGCATATAAACGGAAAGTGTGCCGTAAAAAACTGAAAGTGGATTACTATATATAGAAATTATGCAACGGTCATTTTCTAAAATGAAATTTTTCTGGGTTACGGGCGCATTGTTCGGAACGCTGTTTTTTTCTCTGCTGGCGGTTCAGACAGACCTTTTCCGCAGGCTGTCTCCGAATCCGAAAAATACGCTTCTTTCAGCTTCAAATGCTCCGTCTGAAAGAGACAGATGGATGAATATCTTTCAAAACAGGCGCAAAATCGGATTTTCGCACACGGTTTTTTCCGGAAAAGGCGGGAAATATCATCTGCAAGAAACGGTTTTCATGCGAATCAATACGCTCGGCATGGTTCAGGATATTCATCTTGATACAAAGGCAATGCTGAACCCTGATTTTACGCTTTCCGAAATCGCTTTTGAAGTCCGTTCCGGGCTGTTTGATTTTGCGGTGACAGGCGCTGTTTCCGGCAATATGCTTTCGCTTAAAACAAAAAATGCCGAAGGCGCGCGGACCATTGATATTAAGATTGAGAAAAAGCCTTATCTTGTCTCAGGGATTTTGGATGCTGTCAAATCTGCGGGATTAAAAACCGGCGAGACATTTTTCTTTGATATTTTCGATCCCGCAACCATGGGGCAGGAAACGGTCAGCGTTACGGTGATCGGCAAAGAAGATATTCAAATTATGGGAGAAAAGAAAAATGCAACCATCGTGACGCTCAATTTCAAAGGCGCGGCACAGATGGCATGGATTGACGACAGCGGCGAAGTGCTGAAAGAAGAAGGACTTCTCGGCATCAAAATGGAGAAAACAAGCCGTCAGGACGCGCTCTTCGGGCTTCCGGCAGAATCGAGCGAAGACCTTACGGAAGTCGCATCAGTCGAGTCAAATGTGATGATTGAGAATCCGGAGCAGCTTGAGAGGCTGGAAGTCGCCATCAGCGGCATATCTTATGAGGAATTGCGAATTGCCGGCGGAAGGCAGCATTTCAAAGACAATGTTCTTGTCATAGAAAAAGAATCGCTCTCAGATATGTCGCGTGTTCCGGATATGACTGCTTTATCGGAAAACGAAAAGTCATTTTTAAAGCCCGCGCCCTTTATTCAGTCGGATCATGAGAAAATCCGAAATCTGGCAAAAGAAATTGTCTCACCCGAGGACAGTCCTGCGGAAAAAGTGAGCAAAATCATGGGCTGGATTCACGAAAATATTGAGAAACGTCCGGTGCTTTCGCTGCCTGATGCGATTTCCACGCTTGAAAACCGCATGGGAGACTGCAACGAACATTCCGTGCTTTTTGCGGCTTTGGCTCGTGCCGCGGGCATTCCGGCAAAAGTCGAGGCGGGGCTTGTCTATCTCAGGGGGCGGTTTTACTACCATGCGTGGAATCTGGTCTATGCGGGCAGATGGATTACGGCGGATTCGCTGTTCGGACAGTTTCCCGCCGACGTGACGCATATCCGTTTTTCCACCGGCGATCAGCAGCAACAGCTTGATCTGATGGGGATTATCGGAAAAGTGAAGTTGGAGGTGAGGGTGAGAGGTGAGAGGCAAACCCCTGACCTCTGACCTCGAACCTCTCACCTCTCACCTCGAACCTCTTACCCCTCCTCCGTAAGACTCAGAAAAACCTGCTCCAGATCAGCATCCGTGATATGCGACTCCCGCTTCAAATCTTCAGTCGTTCCGGCCGCGATCAGCTCGCCTTTCCGAATAATGCCGATACGGCCGCAGATGTCTTCCGCAACTTTCAGCGTGTGAGTGGACATAAATATCGTCACACCTTCCGCCGCGAGCTGTTTGAAAAGTTCCTTCAGCATCTTGACCGCCGCGGGATCAAGTCCCACAGTGGGTTCATCCACAATGATGACTTCCGGATCGTGAATCAGCGCAGCCGCCATGATCAGACGCTGCTTCATGCCGTGAGAATAGGCTTCTATCAGTTCATCGGGCCAGTCTGTGAGAGAAAACAGGCTCAATTTTTCTTCGGCTTTTCTGAAAAAAGCCTTCTCATCCACATTGTAAAGGTCTGCTGTAAATCGCAGAAATTCCATGCCGGTCAGTTTTTCATAAAGATAGGGCCGGTCAGGAATAAAGCCGATTTTACTTTTGGCTTTTTCCGGATTTTCGTCCATGCGGACACCGGCAATAACAACCGTACCCGCAGTCGGAGCAAGAATGCCGCCCATCATTTTTATCGTAGTCGTCTTTCCCGCGCCGTTGGGACCGATAAATCCGAAAATCTCGCCCTTTTCAACGGAAAGATTCAGGTTGTTTACGGCAATGAATTCATCGTATTTTTTTGTTATATTTTTTAATTCTATCATGGCTGTGTTTTTTTCCCACAGAGTTCACAGAGAAGACACAGAGATCACAGCGCCTCTGTGTTCTCTGCGGTTTTTTTCAACTCTGTGTTCTCTGTGGGAAAAAAAAGTCAAAAGAGATTCGGTATTATTTTGCGTCTCTACAGCGTATTTTACTTCGTCACTTTGACAACCAGAAAGCCGCTGTTCATCCGTCTGATGAACATCTGAACAGATTCGCCTTTTTTAACGGCGCCGATTGCGTCTGTGTAATCTTCAACCGTTTTTACAGGCTTATGATTGATTTCCTTTATAATATCACCCGTCTGAATGCCGGCTTTCTCTCCGTTGCTGTCCGACTCCACGCCTGTGACGATTACGCCTTCGGATTCCGCAACATTGAACTGACGGGCAATCTCCGACGTCAGAGCCGATACACGAATCCCAAGTTCATCTTCTTTCCCGCTTTTAATATCCCGGGTCGCGAGTTTTTCATCCTCTCTTTTGGCGATGCTGACTTTAAATATCTTTTCTGTTCCTTTTCTCAGCGCCTTTACTTCAGCAACATCGCCGACGCCGATGTCGGCAATCATACGGGTAAGGTCCCGGCTCGTCTTCACCTTTTTGCCGTTCACCTCGACGATAATGTCTTTGGGCTCCATGCCCGCCTTGTCCGCAGGGTCTCCCTTGAAAACTTCCGTCACCAGAACGCCTTCTTTGGTGTCAATGCCGTAATATTCCGCCAGTTCTGCTGTAACATCCTGAATTGCCACACCGAGCCAGCCTCGGGTTACTTGTCCGTGGGCTTTCAACTGTGCAAAAATATTTTTCGCCAGATTGATGGGAATGGCAAAACCGATGCCCTGCCCTGCCGCGACAATAGCGGTATTGATGCCGATCACATCGCCGTTCATGTCCAACAGGGGACCGCCGCTGTTGCCCGGATTGATGGAAGCGTCTGTCTGAATGAAATCGTCATAGGGACCTGAGCCGATGACCCGTCCTTTCGCGCTGACAATACCGGCTGTCACCGTATGTTCGAGACCGAAGGGATTGCCGATTGCCATGACCCACTGACCGACTTTGAGCGCGTCCGAATCTCCCAGCCCCACAAAAGGAAAATTGCTTCCGGTTTTGAGTTTGATCAGCGCAATATCCGTGTTGGCGTCCCGTCCCACGATTTCAGCGTCATACTCCTCCCCGTTTTTGAGCTTTACCTGAATTTCATCAGCATCTTCAATCACATGGTTGTTGGTGACAATATAGCCTTGTCCGTCAATGATAAATCCGGTTCCGAGACTCCGCTGTTTGAAATCTTTAGGCTGATCTTCACCGAAAAATTTTTCAAAAAAATCCTGAAACGGATCACTGTTATCCCCGAAAGGTTTGGAAAAATGGCGGAACACACGTCCCCCGCCTTTGATGGTCTTTTCTGTCCGGATGTTGACCACCGCGGGGCTTACCATTTCTGCCAGTTGGCTGAAGCTGTCGGGCACCGGTTTTGCCTCTGCCCCGGGAACCGGATAAAACTGCCAACATGCCGACAGCCCGAAGATGATCGCAACAACAGCGACAATGCCGGTTATCCGCTTTGTTTTGTCAGATTTGCCGTTAAAAGTCATTTACAACTCCTCCTTTGTATTAAGTGAGAATTGAGAAGTGAGAATTGAGAAATAAACACTTCTCACTTCTCACTTCTCACTTCCTTCACATACATCACCCTGAGATCATAAAGGATGTTTTTGAGCATCCCCTCTTCGTCTGTTGTCAGATTTCCTCTGGTTTTTTCTTCCAGCATCCCCAAAATATCTATGGTCTGTTTTGCAGCAGCAAGATTTCTGTTTTTTCTGCCGGTTCCGGGTTCTTCTATCAGACCGAGCTGCAACAGTACGGATGAATGTAAGGAAAAGATAAATGTTGAGAAATTGACTTCAGGAAGCTGTGCCTGCATTTTTTGTCTCTCGTCTGAGCCTTCGGTTTTATCCGAGGAAGTTCGCCGGTCATTTATTACAAAATCTTTCTTCTCATCCGCCATAAAGCCTCCTTAATTGATTATGCAGGAAGGTCCGGAGTGCTAAAATGAAATTTTAGCAATTCAGCAGTGCTGAAATTTCGCTGCGCTCATTTCAGCACTCCGGAAGGTTTCTCAAAGTTCTAGCGTTGTTACGGTTTTCACCAGCGGCAGATTCCGCAATTCCTGAATCACAGGCTCCGGTATGGAGGTATCTGTCCTGATAAATATGACGTTATGTTCGCCGTCCTGATCCTGTCCCACCTGCATCTGGGCGATATTGATGCCGTTTTTGCCGAGCGTGGAGCCGATGCTCCCGATGGCGCCGGGCTGATCCAGATTGTGGATAATCGCAGAATGCCCCTGGGGAATCATTTCAAGGCGGAAATTGTTTATTTTCACAACTCTCGGCTCGTTTTTCCCGAAGATGGTCCCGGACACGGTGTTGGTCATTTCCGTAGTGATTGCCCGAACCGTAATCATGTTCAGATAATCCTGAGAACCCGAACTCGCTGTTTCCGTAAATTTTATGCCCCGCTCTTTTGCGATAATCGGCGCGTTGACGGAATTGACCGCATCTTTAATCATCGGCGTGAGCAGTCCTTTTATCACCTCGGTGGAAACCGGAGACATATCAAGTTCCTGAAAATCTCCGGTATATTCAATGCTGACTTCCTTCAAGGGACCTTTGGAAAGCTGCGCCTGCAAACATCCCATCCGATCCGCAAGCGAAAGATAAGGCTTCAGTTTTGCAAGAAGTTCGCCGGTTACGGAGGGAACATTGACCGCGTTGACAATGGTGTCGTTTTTCAGGTAGTCAATGATCTGCTGGGCAATGGCAACCGCGACATTTTCCTGCGCTTCTGCTGTGGACGCGCCCAGATGCGGCGTGCCGATCACATTGTTCAGCTCAAACAGCGGCGAATTTCCCGGCGGTTCTTTTTCAAAAACATCCAATGCCGCGCCCGCGATCTTTCCTGATTTGATGGCATCATACAAATCCGCCTCGTTCACAATGCCGCCCCGGGCGCAGTTGATAAGCATCACGCCGGTTTTCATCTGCTCAAACGCACTTTTATTCAGAAAGCCCATCGTGTCTTTGAGTTTCGGCACATGAACCGTGATGTAGTCGGAACGGCGATAGAGTTCTTCAAGAGAAACGCTTTCAAAACCGGCTTTCTGAATGCGATCCGGCGTGACATAAGGATCATACACAATCACCTGCATTTTCAGACCCCTGCCCCGGTCGGCGACAATGGAGCCGATTTTTCCGAAACCGATAACGCCCAGAACCTTATTGAAAATTTCCTTTCCCTGAAGCTTTTTTTTCTCCCATTTTCCGGCTTTCAGTGTCGCGGTTCCCTGGGGAATATTGCGGGTCAGCGACAGCATCATGGAAATGGCATGTTCCGCGGTTGTGACGACATTGCCGGTGGGCGTGTTCATCACCACGATGCCGCGTTTGGTGGCTGCGGGAATGTCCACATTGTCAAGACCGATGCCCGCACGGCCCACGACTTTCAGTTGAGTCGCGGCTTCCAGAAGGTCTTCCGTCACTTTGGTTGCGCTGCGGATTGCCAGCGCATGATAATTTCCGATGATGTTTTTGAGTTCTTCCGGGGACAAGCCCGTTTTCACATCAACTTCAATTCCCTCCTCTTTTCGGAACATTTCAATACCGACTTCACCCAGATTGTCACTTACCAGAACTTTTAGCATTTTATCTCCCTTTTTTGATTGAGAATTGAGAATTGAGAATTGAGAAATAAAAGATTTCTCGCTCCGCTCGAAATGACATTTCGGGGAATTGTCATTCCGAACGGGGAATTGTCATTCCGAACGGGGAATTGTCATTCCGAACGCAGTGAGGAATCTGAGATTTC
>DZCT01000241.1 GCA_022736535.1 Desulfatirhabdium butyrativorans
ACTATATAATAATTATTTGTTATTATAAATTAATCACCATCACTATATCACTACCGAAAATTTAAACATCGGCGCAGTTTACAGGCAGGGACCGAAATTTGAAGGAACGGAGAATTTTGAAGAAGGACCGGCAATGACTGACGGCGAATATTACAGGCTGAAGAGTTACAAAAATTACATATTCAAAGTTCCCGATGTATATGGATTCGGCATCTCTTATAAATTTTTCAAAAGATTAACGCTGTCTCTCGATTATGTGAGGGTTGAGTATTCTGATTTGATGGAAGATTTTGAAATCAGCGTTAATGGGGATACTGAAACCCCGGATGATTATGAAATTGAAGACGCTGATGAATTTCATGCGGGAGTTGAATACGCGTTTTCTGTAAAGAATATCCCCATCATCGTAAGAGCCGGTTACTGGTTTAATCCGGATCACGGCGTCAAATTCAAGGGACAGGACGAAGCTTTTCAGGCAGGCGACAAAACAAAAGAAGATGACTCCTTCCAAGCCTCCCGCATCATATATTCCGGCGGGGAGGATGAACACAATTATACGCTGGGATTGGGAACTGAAATCGGAAGGCTGGGAATCAACGCAGCAGGCAATATTTCAGATTCCTATGATGCCTTTTCTTTAACCTTTGTTTACCGTTTTGATTAGCAGCAAAGCAAAACAGCGTTTTAATAATTACTCGGAATTTTTTGTAAAACAGGGAGGTTGTTATGCGTAACATCATGAAAAGTGCGCTCATCGCCATTGTGCTTCTGATGCCTGAATTGGACGCATTTCTCAGCAGAGTACAGATTGAGGGCGATTGGAAAAGTTCTCAAGAGAAATAATGCCATATCTCCTATAAGTTTGGAGCAGCAATGAAGAATCAGGGCATGTCGCCGACATGCCCCTGCGAACAGGTAGAGGCAGCGTCGGCGATATGCCATTAAAAGTTAAGCTTTCTCCCTTTTGTAAAGGGTAGGGGCTGTCAAGTTCTCCGGGGTATCCCGTTCCCACGCTCCACGTCCGCCCCCGGCAGTAAAGCGGGTTTTTAACCCGCTTGGGGTCTGAGGGATGTGTAAAACGAGTTAAAAACTCGTTCTACGCGGAGTGCTGGAACGAGAACTTAACAGCCATGCCTTTTAAAAAAGGGAAATATAGTAATCCACTTTCGGTTTTCGGCGGTATATTTTTTGCATATACGCCGTATCCCGCTTTCGGATATCTGTCTGTGTATGTCTGTGTGCGTCTGCGGCAAAAAAACCAAAATTGGATCACTATAACTATCCATTGAGGAGGTTTATTATGAATGGATACAGATACGGAGAGAGGAGTATTTTTTTTTCCTATGCCAGCATATTATTCCTGATGATATGGTGTTGCTCTTGCACCGGGGACCTTGCCCAGCAGAGAGAAAGAAGGGCGATAGAGTTTTATGAAAAAGGGCTGAGGGCGATGGCAAATCAGAATTGTCAGGAGGCTCGTGAATTTTTCAACAGAGCGATTCAATACGAGCCGGATGACAATTCCTACCTGATAATTCAGAACACCTACGGCAAAGAATATTTTCCAAACGCCAAACTCAGAGAATTATCCCAGCAGTGCGGTGATGAACCGCAGATTTCCCACCAGCCGCCGCCTGCTGTTCCTGCGCCGCCCTCTCTTTCTCCGCCGCCCCGCCTGACAATATCTTCTCCGAAACAAAGCACCACGTTGTGTCCCTATAATCAGGAGAAGATGCTTATCAGCGGACAGGTCACTGACGGACACGGCAGAAGCGTGGTAACGGTGAACGGCACCCTTGCGCCCCTTGACCGTAGGGGCTTTTTTTCTGCTGAAGTCCGCCTGAATCCCAGCCGAAACAATGTGATCGTCCGGGCTGAAGACGAGAGAGAGCAATATGATGAAAAGCAGTTTGAGATTGTCCGGGATGCGGCATCTCCCTTGCAATTAACGATTCGTCAGGGAGAGGAAATCCGTTGCAGTGTTGATTCAACTCGTGGAATTGTAAAGAAAAAATGTAATGAAATTTCAGGTTATGTAACCGGCGGCAAAGGCAGAATCACGCTGACCGTTGACGGAAGACGGGTTGAAGTAAGGGACGGCAATTTCAGAACTGAAATCCCTGTCAGTCCGGGTGAGCATCTGCTTGCGGTCCGGGCAAGAGATGAAAGCGGCTTGTCAGCGGAACGCATTGTAACGGTCATCGGCGAGGAAGAAATAGCGGCTTTGCAGTTGACGATTGCCCAAGGGGATGAAATCCGTTGTACTCTTGATTCAACTCGTGGAATTGTAAAGAAAAAATGTAATGAAATTTCAGGCTATGTAAGCGGCGGCAAAGGCAGAATTATACTGATCGTTGACGATAAAAGGCTTGAAACAGATAAAGACGGCACATTTCGGACTGAAATTTCTGTTGAACCGGGTGAACATCTGCTTACAGTTCGGGCTATAGATGAAAGCGGCTTGTCAGATAAACGTGTTATAAAAGTAATCGGCGAAGAAGAAATCAGATTAACGATTGCTCAAGAGGAAATCCGCTGTAAAATTGATTCAACTCGTGGGATTGTAGCGAGAAAATGTAATGAAATTTCAGGCTCTGTAAGCGGCGGCAGGGGAAGAATCAGGCTGACCGTTGACGGAAATGATGTCTCAGTAGGAACAGACGGCAGGTTTCAAACTGAAGTTGCTGTCAGAGCCGGTGAGCGTAGCATCACAATTCGGGCGGAAGATGAAAGTGGCATACCTGCGGAACACATTGTCAGGGTCATCGGCGAGATAGTTCCGGCAGTTGCGTCCAGGTCTTTCGACACAAAGGGAAAATATTATGCTTTTATCATAGGCATAAATAATTACAGAAACAATATTGCCGCACTGAGAACAGCAGTTAATGACGCGGCAGATGTGGAAAAAATTTTAAAAGAGGATTACGGGTTTGAAACAATATCTTTGATTGACAGTCAGGCGACGAGAAATAATATTTTAAATAAATTTAACGAATTAAGGGTAAGACTTTCGCCTGATGATAAGCTTCTGATTTATTATGCAGGACACGGATATTTTGAAGAAGCCACAAGGAAAAGTTTCTGGCTTCCGGTGGATGCGGAAAGAAACAATGATACAAACTGGATTATGTCTGAAGCAATCACCTCCCATTTGAGCCGAATATCGGCAAAACATATTCTGATCGTCTCAGATAGCTGTTACGCCGGAACATTGGTAAGAACTCCGGATGTTGAACTACGCTCAGGTATAGACCGTTCAAACTACATTGAAAAACTTTTTGGCAAAAAGGCTCGGGTGATTATTTCAAGCGGGGGAAACGAACCGGTTTCAGACAGCGGAGGGGGTTCAAATTCTGTTTTTGCAAAAGGTTTCATAAAAGCCTTAAAAGAGATGGATAAAGATGTTTTTACAGCAGAAGAAGTCTTTATATCAGGTAACATAAAAGAATTTGTTGCCGGTAATGCAAATCAGACTCCGGAATACAGCCTGATAAGAGATTCGGGACACGACGGCGGCGATTTTGTCTTTATCCGAAAGAGATAAAGGCTCGGCGGGTATTGCGTTTTTTGCATGATTTATGAGATGTTAAAAGTGCGTGCAGGGGCAACCCCCCGTGGCTGCCCTGAACGTAATACCAATTCGCTGTCAAAAATTAAAAGCGGGGTTACGTCCCCGCCAATCAGTCTGTTCTGCCTGTATCAACATATTTATTTAAATTCAATATGTTGGACAGCAGAACACAAATCATGTAAATCCTTTAATCAGGTGAATCAGGGTTCAGACCTGTGCGGGAGGGATTGTTTCTGTGCGGCGGTGTGAAACAGCCTGCTTCAGGTTGAAAAATGGGAGGATGTCAGAGATGCCTTATAAGGTGATTCTCTGTCGCTGCCCGTTCCCGCCTGTCAGGGCGGACGCGGAGCGTCCGGGCTGCATTCCCACGCAGAGCGTGGGAACGAGAATTCTCTGCCGTTGGACCTTTCCGTCGCCAGGGCGGACGCGGAGCGTCCGGGCTGCATTCCCACGCAGAGCGTGGGAACGAGAAGAAACAGCGCATTCAATTCGGAGGAAAAAAACGATGAAAAGTACGGTTTATTTTATGGATTTCAGGGCAACGCCCAAAGAAAATCTTTTCGGAAAACTCGGCAGGCTGTTGGATGCCGCAGGCATCTCGGACACATTCAAAAAACGGGATTTGGTCGGAATAAAACTCCATTTCGGAGAACTGGGAAATGCTGCTTATATCCGTCCGGTATTTCTGCGAAAAATCGTGGAAACCGTCAAAGCCTACGGAGGCAAGCCTTTCTTGACAGACGCCAACACGCTTTACGCGGGCACGCGGGGCGATGCGGTCAGCCATTTCACCACTGCGGTTCAGAACGGTTTTGCCTACTCGGTGGTGGATGCGCCCCTTATCATTGCCGACGGACTCAGAGGCAAGAGCGAAACGGCTGTCACCGTGAACGGAAAGCATTTCAAAAAGGTTTACATCGGCTCTGAGATTGTGCAGGCAGACACGCTGCTGTCTGTGGCGCATTTCAAAGGACATGAGCTTTCCGGCTTCGGGGGCGCGATCAAAAATCTGGGCATGGGCTGCGCGTCCCGGCGGGGAAAATTGGCGCAGCATTCCACCGTGTCCCCGAAAGTCACACGGAAAAAATGCGTGGGCTGCGGCGAATGCGTGGATCACTGCTCGCAGAAAGCCATTTCGCTTAAAGAGGAAAAAGCGGGCATTGATGACAAAAAATGTATCGGCTGCGGCGAATGTATTCTGATTTGCCCCAACAGCGCGATAGAAATTCAGTGGAATGCGGCAATTCCGGTTTTTCTGGAAAAAATGGTGGAATACACGGCCGGCGTTCTGAAGGACAAAGAGGGCAGGCTGCTGAATATCAATTTCATTACCGATGTGTCTCCGGCATGTGACTGCTACGGTCACAATGATGCGCCCATCGTGAGAAATATCGGCGTGCTGGCTTCCAAAGACCCGATTGCCGTTGACCGGGCTTCGATTGATCTGGTGAACGCGGAACATGCGCTTCCCGGAACCTGTCTCCAAAACAACCTCAATCCGGGTGAAGACAAATTCGGAGGCATTTATCCCAAAGTGGATTGGCATATTCAGTTTGACTATGCCGAAAGTCTGGGCATCGGGAAGCAGGAATACGAATTGGTAAGAATCTGAACCCTGATTAAAGGATTAAAGGATTTTCATGATTTGTGTTTAGCCTGTTCATAACATGCCGACATTCCGGCATGAGATATTCGTCTAATCGCTCTGAAACAACCGTCAAGCATGAAAGGTTAAACAGCAATCCTGAAAATCCTTTAATCAGGTGAATCAGGGTTCAGACATTTTACTCTCTCAAATCCAACCACATGCCTTCATTCAGAATCTGACAGGGTTTGTACTTTCTTTTGTAAGACATTTTCTGATGCTCTTCTATCCAGAAACCGAGATGAAGCCATCTTTTCTTTAATTTTTTGCAGAGTTGCACTTCTTTTAACAGGGAATACACGCCGAGACTCCGAAAGGAATGCTCAGGATCAAACGCAAAATACACACTGCTTAAAGAATTGGACAAAATATCAACCCATCCGATGCCGATCAACTGTTCCCCCGCGTAATAGCGCATGATTTCCGTGGGAACCGGCGAATCAATCAGAAATCGCACATAATCTTCCCGATTTTCTAAAGAAGCGTGTCTTTGAGAACAGTATTTCCGATACAGCAGAAACCCTTCCTGATCAAAAGAAACCGGATGCCGGACAATGTTTACATCCTCATTTTTCCTCATAATTCTGCGCTGAGATTTTGAAGGCTGAAAAGCCTGCGCGTCCAGGCGGATAGGAATACATGCCCTACAGTTCGGACAAAAATTCTGGTAAAAATAAAAACCGTTCCGCCGAAAACCTTCATTGATAATGGCTTCATAAATCGCTGCCGGCATCTTTTTGACTGAAAAGGCATAGATCAGCGATTTCCGGCTCGTCAGATACGGACACGGTCCCTGAGAAAGAAAGTCGTTTATATCTAAATGATTCAAAACCGAAGAATACATAATGTTTATTAGGTCAGGGGTTAGAGGTTAGGGGTTCGGGGTGCGCCTCTGACCTCTGACCCCGAACCCCGTACCCCGAATTGGGTTAGGGGTGAGAGGTTCGAGGTTCGGGGAGCGCCTCTGACCTCTGACCCCGAACCCCGAACCCCGAATCATACATTAAAACGGAAATTGATAATATCTCCGTCCTGAACCTGATATGTTTTTCCCTCAAGTCTCACGGTGCCTTTTTTTCTTGCTTCGGGATATGTTCCCGCGTCCATGAGGTCTTTGTAAGAAAGAACTTCTGCCCGGATAAATCCTTTTTTGATGTCCGAATGAATGACTTCCGCCGCATCAATCGCCTGCGTTTCTTTTTTGACAGTCCATGCCCTTACTTCATCTTCACCCACTGTGAAAAAAGACATCAGCCCCAGCAGTTCGTAAGATGCTTTAATCACTCTGTCCATTGCAGAAGCCGTGATATTGAACTCGGAGAGAAAAGACTGAGCCTCTTCCGCGGACATCTGGGCAAGTTCCTGCTCAAGTTTTGCCCGTATGACTGTGCAGTTTTCTTTTGTCTGCAAATCTCCGGCTTGGGGCATCTGTTCATCATCGTCTTCGTTGTTCATCAGCACCAGCATAGGTTTTCCGGAAATAAAAGCATAACCTCGCAAAAGCTTTGCTTCTGCCAGTTCGGGAAATTTGCGTAAGGGAATTTCCTGCTCAAGATGTTTGCGGCATTCGGTTAAAAGCGAAATTTCTTCCGGCTCAATCACTCTTCCCCGTTTTTTATCCATTTCAAGACGTTCTAAGCGTTTTTCCGCGACCATCAGATCGGAAAGCACCAATTCCTGATCCAGCGCGAGAAAATCTTCGTAAGGCGTCGGTGTGTCAAAACCGTAGCCCCCGAAATTTCTCAGCACATGAATCAGCGCGTCGCAATCTCTTACTGCCGTCAGACTGTTTCTGTCAATTTTTTTTTCTGTGCTGCGGGCGGCGCTTCCGGGCATAAAATATTCCACCTGGGCATAAATGGTTTTTTTGGGTTTATACATATCGCTCAGGACATCCACCCGGGCATCCGGAACCCGCATGGTGCCGATACGATTTTCGCCTTTGTTGTGACCCGCATCGGAAAAATTCCGGGTCAATGCCTCGAATACTGTTGTTCTCCCCGAACCGGGAAATCCCGTGATTCCGAGTTTCATTGTCTGCAACCTCCTGTTTGTTTCCGTAAATGCGGGGCGCCGCTCCTCAATCCAACCGCATATATTAAAATAGAATCGTGAACAATGACAAGGATAAAATCCGGTCTTATGATAAAATAATCGTTTCTGTTTTTGAACACCGGCGCCCTGATATTTTTAAGATACTGAATTTATTTTAAATTTTCTGTATATGTTTCAGATGTATAAATCAAATTTTGTACAGATGCTTTATACAGGATTTGCCGACTGATTTCAACTTTACAATTTCAGCGGAAACTGATAAATAAATTAATTATACATTTGGGTTTTCGTTTTCATAATACTTGATAGAGCGGGAACGGGAAAAAAGCGGGAGCGCAGATATGAGGGAAAGGGCGGAAAAAGAAATCAGAGAGGC
>DZCT01000242.1 GCA_022736535.1 Desulfatirhabdium butyrativorans
CGTGGAGCGATATGTTTTCGGCGAATTCGGCATTCCGCAGTTGGCGGGCTTGGGAGAAATCTGGGGACACAGCGGTTTCCGAAATTCCTTCATGTATTACTGGCCCGAGCGGGACATTTCATTCTGCGGCACACTGAATCAGTCTGTTATTTCGGATTCTGTCGGCGCTGACTGGTTTATCCGCCTGGTTTATCCGCTGATGCTCAAGATCAGCGAAAACGACGCCCGGACATGGACAGAAGCGTTTGACGATCTTCACGAGAAAATTTCTGCGGAATATGCTTTTACCGAGTGGAAAGGCATTGACTGGAAGGCATTGTATGAGACATTTCAGCCCCGCATGGTCTCGTCTCAGGAGACAGGAGACATTGCCGCGTATTATCTGGCTTTGCGTGAATATGTTTACTCAATTCCCGACGGTCATGTCTCGCTGCAAAACGCGTCGGAAACAGCGGCAGAAACAGCTTCCCAAGCAGTGGCAGCGCATATCGGCGGGAGTTACGGGCTTGCGCTGATCGGCTTGGATGACGGGCGGATTCTCGCGCATATTCTGCCGGCGGAGGGTCCCGCGGCAAAAGCCGGCATCCGCTTCGGCGCAGAGATTACGGAGTGGGACGGACTGCCGATAAGAGCGGCATTGAACCGTGTCTCTGTGATCTGGTCCGGGGGCGCGTCCCATGCCACCAATGAAATCCGGCGATTGGAACAATATCGCTTTATCGGGCGTGCGCCGGTCGGCTCACAGGCAAAAGTGACGTTTAAAAATCCGGGAGAATCAGAAACGACAGTGACGCTCACGGCTGTGAATGATGACTACAAGACTTATATTCTCAGCAATTATTTTCCCACAGATACAGACACGAAAACGCCGCTTCAATACAAAACCCTGCCGAGCGGGTACGGATACATCAAAATCACCTGCGAACCCGGCGCGGGCGATACGGATTATGAGGAATTTGTGAGGCTGTATAAGACGGCGATGAAAACCTTTACGGACAAAGGCGTTCCGGGCATTATTCTTGATCTGCGCCGGAACAACGGCGGAAGCGAGGATACTGCCGCATGGATGGCAGGTTTCTTTTATTCGGAAAAAACGCATTATCAGTCAATCAATTTATACAATTCCGAGTCAGGAAAATTTGAGGTTTCGGAACACATTGACATTGAGCCGCAGTCGTCTTACTACGGAGGGCAGGTAGTTGTGATGGTGGGCCCCGGATGTCTCAGTTCCGGCGAAGGGTTTGCGATGGCGATTCAGAAACTGCCCAACGCACGGGTTATCAGTTTTTACGCCAGCAACGGTTCTTTCGGCATCTCCAATGCCGCAGTGAATATGCCCGGCGGTTTTATTGTCAATTTCCCCAAAGGACAGTCTCTTGATGAAAAGGGTCTGATTCAGATTGACGGGGATAAAACGGGAAACGGCGGGGGGATGCCGGATGTACGCGTGCCGCTCACGGAGGCGACGGTCCGCGCCGTCTATGCCGAGGGAAAAGACCCTGAACTGGATTTTTCCGTCGAGACCCTCACCGGCGCCCGCTCGAATTGATTCTGTGATTGCAGGGGCAGACCGCCGGCTTGCCCCTGCAAGTTCCGAAAGGTCTGAGAGATGAGAAGCTAAGTTTCTTTAAGAAACTTAGCTTCTTGCCGGATGCAAAGTTTCTCGCAAAGGGCGCAAAGATCGCAAAGGCGCCGAAAATTGCAGAAGGGACACTTCCTCTCTTTCTTACTTTGCGTTCTCTGCGTCCTTTGCGAGAACCTTTTTTATTTCCGAAAAAGTCTGATAAATAGCAGGGGCGCACCCACGGCGTGTCCCTGCGGAACTCCGTTGTCGGCGATGGGAATTTCGATACCCGACATGCGCTTTTTGCTCCTCTCAAATACTCTCTTTACCCTATTGACCTGTCCGGCAATATCATGTAAAAGCTTTTCCATAATCTTTATACAAATTTCTTATGCAGAAGCCGGGAGGGGAGAAATGAATAAAACAGAAATGCTTTTTGATGATATAAGAACCGACATGACGGAAGAAGACCGTCAGTTTATGTATGAAATCAACAAAATCATCGAGCAGAAACTCTCAACTTTCCGCATTACCACCATCCTGATTGCCGTGCTGGTCACGCTGGCGGCGGTGCTGGTTTCTTTTATGGGGGTGCGGCAGAATATTGTCACCTCCATCAGAACCGAGGTGGTAAAACAGTTTGAAAAAAATCAGACCCTGGCCGGCGTCGTGTCGCAGTCAGATACAGACCGCTTCAGAAATGAAATTCTGAATCCTGTCAGACAGGATATAGATAAGATTGCCCTTGCGGCAAAAGAGGAGATCAAAGCCGCAGAACATCGGGTTCTCACGCTGAAAGCCGAAATAGAAAGCGCGTTGAAAGATGCCAAAGGAAGTTTTAACTGGCAGAGCGATTATCTGGTCAGCAGACTTGTCCCTGAGATTGCAAAAATTTCACAGCGGGTCTTTGCCGTCAAAAACGGCGCGATTGATCCTTTAAAATCAGACCTGAATACAGGCTGGGTATTTTTCGCGCAGAAGAAAAAAGGGGAAGCGCATTATTCCTCGCCGAGTTTTACTGTTGTCAGAAATCCCGGCGCGAAAAAAGGGAGCGAATGGTATCCGTACAAAGGAAGCGTTGCGGAATGCAAGGATCCTGCGATATTTGTCAGGGAAGCCCCGCCCTGTAAAAAAGAGCTGACATCCGTTATCGGCTCCCTGAGAAAAGGAGAGCGGACAACAGTTGACGAGGTTCAGGAGATTAAAGACGGTCGGGAAAATACGGAAATCTGGATTAAAGTGCAGATTCCCCGCGCCGGACAGCAGGATTGACACGGTTTTCGGGATTGAAGGGATGAACAGGATGATGACAATCCTGTTCATCCCTTAAATCCCGAAAATCATGGTTCAGACCGCCCCTTCCACGATACAGCTTCTTTTATCCTTGGTCTCTTTATCATCGCTCAATTTTGATTTTTCAGTATCAGTTTCAGCGCTTCTTTTTTGGGTAGTGGTGTAGAATAGGTGATTTTCGGGGTGTCATTCTGAACGCAGTGAAGAATCTCATTTACAGAATACTCTGGCATAATAAGAGATTCTTCACTGCGTTCAGAATGGCAGAGACAGGGTTCATCACCTCTTCTACACCACTACCTAATCAGGATGTTGAACTTGTAATACTCTCTATATGGCTTCCAACTGATTCTGCCAATTGCATACTTCTATCATAAGATGTTTTTCTCTTGCTGAGTTGACAATTTTTTCAAGATGTTCTGCTATATCATCTTCAATCCAGTCCGCGCCGCAGAGACTGCATACGATAGCAGGAACTTGTCTTACGACAACAACGCCGAATTCCAGATCGGCAGTAAAAGTAGTGCTGCCGTGTTCCATTTCGCCTTTACAGAAGGGGCAGTAGCGATTCATATTTTCTTCCTTGTTTTTAAATCGTTTTCAAAATGTTTCAAATCAGGTATATAAACAGTAATGATATAAATTGTCTGATTTTCTTCGTTATAAGCAAGCACAACATGCAAGGGTTTCAGGCGGCTGGAGAAAATAAGACAGCTTGGCAAAGGATAATCATTCGGATATTCTTCGATTATTTCGCCTTGGAGGACAGCCTGCCTGACTTCTTCTCTTGCAATACCTCTTTTCATCATTCTCTCAAGAGAATGCTTGTTCCAATTAATATTTGATTCTTTAACAGATTTTCTTATTTTCTGAATATCCATCTCAGACAGCTTGAAGTTTCCGACATAAGACTTCAATTTCTTTCTTAAATTTTGCAAAATCAATCATAAAAATCACCGTCAGAAGGCGCAATTGTCCGAACCACGTTTTTCAGGATTAAAAGATGAACAGGATGAGACAATCCCGAAAATCACGGTTCAGACTGTCTCCCCCTCCGCAATTTTTATCTCATCTTCCGTCAGGTCATACAGTTGATAAACCAGCCGGTCAATCTGCCGGTCTGTGGTCTCGATCTGACGGGAAAGCACGGTTTTTGAGTTCAGCTAACGATAAGCTCTGCTTCGGCGGACAATTTGTAATATATTGACAATACGTTCTTTTTCATCTGCTTCATAAATTATTCGCCAATCTCCCAGTCTATAACGATAAAGCCCTTCCAGTTTGCCCTTTAATGCTTTGATATTCGGATGGTTTAACGGATTATGACGTAATTGTTCAAAACAACGGTTTAATCGTCCTGCCAATTTATCGTCTGCTCTGCTGTATGCTTCTTCGGCGTCTTTATCGAATCTTAATTCATACATTCCGTTTTATATCCTCATAGCGGACAAACTGCCCTGATTTCATCCGCTGCCGGGATTGCTCTATCGCTTCGGCAAGTCCGGGAATGTTGAGCAATTCTTCGCCGGCGTCTTCTTCATGGTTTTCGATAAAGGATAGAATCGCTTCCCATAAAGAGAAGTCAAGCTGAACCGCTTTTTTATTGCCTTCCGCATCAACCACAAACTGCACATCTTTCAACATATCTGAAAGATACATTTTTACCTCCTTTTAAATCAGGATTTTCAGGATTAAAAGATGAACAGGATGAGACAATCCCGAAAATCCCTTAAATCCCGAAAATCACGGTTCAGACTGTCTCCCCCTCCGCAATTTGGTAGCGGTGTAGAAGAGGTGATTTCGGGGTGTCATTCTGAGCGGAGCGAAGAATCTTATTTTTTATAATACGCTGTTATAATAAGAGATTCTTCGCTCCGCTCAGAATGACAGTGAGAGGGTTCATCACCTATTCTACACCACTACCCGCAATTTTTATCTCATCTTCCGTCAGGTCATACAGTTGATAAACCAGCCGGTCAATCTGCCGGTCTGTCGCCTCGATTTGACGGGAAAGCACGGTTTTCTCCTGCGGCAGATTGGCTTCTGCCAATTGTTTGTGAAAATCAAGCATCTTGTCAACCAAAGATACCATCTGCTCATGGAGAGATTTATCGGTTGCATTGCTGAAGTCAATGGTGCGGATGGGGAGTTGAACAAGAAACTGCTTATTTGCTGCAAAATATCCCCCATGAAAAGCAGTGCTTACATTTTTGATAAACCAGTCAAGCAGTTTGCTGTTTAACAGACCGGTAATATACTTCATCGAACAGTTTTTATCTGTTATTGTAATACCAAATCCCCCTGTAGTTACATTTACAAAATAGTTGTTATCTTCATCATAATTTGCCGAAAGTCTTGTAATCATATACGGCAACATGATTTTAGGCTGTTCCCATCTATCCAAATTTTTGGGGTATAGTTGATACCAGCCGGTATTTTTAAATTTGCCATGCTCCCGTTCAAGTAATATTTTTTTGTTATCAATTAAGTAGTTAAATGTCTTAGGATAAAAAACTTCCAATTCTTTTTCTTTAATGAGTTGAAATGAATTATCAATCAGTTTGTATGGGAATAAAACTAAGGCATTTGCTTTTGCCCAAAATCTCCCTATCTTTCCGCTTCTGACAACATTTTTCAGCAACTCTGATTCCAACTCGATATATCTTTCCAATTCCTTTGAATATACTTTAGTTATAATATCTTCTGATTTTTTAGAATCTTTAAATAGAAATACGGTGTCGGCGCTTGTTTGCAAACCGACAAATATTTTTGAAAAGTCCCCTAATTTTATAGGTATTTTTTGCAATCGTTCAAATAAGTCCGATTTCTCCCCAATCGTAAAATTCCATTCAGTCTTACCTAATTTTGACGAAGGAATTGAATCTTCTGTAATATGCCATTGCGTCAAATCATCAACTTTTACAAAGCGGCATTGCTCGCTGCCGTCTTTATCAAGGAAAAGCAGGCAGGTATAAGTTGTTGCTCCGTTAAAAACTTGTTGAGAACCGAAATGAACAACTTGCGATAAATGTTTTCCTTGCGATAATAAATTTCTTAACGGTTCACCATATTGAGAGTTGAAAAAATTGTGAGGCAAAATAAAACCAAGTAATGCCTTCTGATTAAGAAGACTCAAACTTTTTTCTGCAAAAACGACATATATATCATAATTTCCTTTACTTGCGGAAGCATATTTCTTCTTATAAAACTCTGCTTCAAGCGGCGCCCATTCTTTCATTCCCTGTATTCTGATATACGGCGGATTCCCGATCACCGCATCAAATCCCCCGCTGTTCATAATTTCGGAAAATTCCGCATTCCAGTCAAAAGCATTGATCCGGTAAATTTCTTCTTCATCGAAAGTCATCTGCTGATGATCGTAGAAATCGGGACCGATCAGCGAATTGCCGCATTTGATATTATTCGCCAAATCCGGCAGCACCCGCTCCTGAAACAGAGACATCTGAGCAATGCTCTGCTCATCCTCGCCCTCCAAGACCTTGAGCAAAAGAGACAATTTCGTCACCTCAACCGCCTGCGAGTCAATATCCACGCCGTAAATATGACTTAACAGAATCCGTTTCCGCTCGCCGGTTGTCAGCCGCCATTCGCCTTTGTCTCCCGCTTTTGATGCCGAATGATACAGAAGCGACTTTTTGCCTTTTGCCAGCTTTTCAGGATGTTCCGAAACATACTGATGCAGGTGCCAGTCCAGCAGAAACTGATATGCCCCGATGAGAAAAGAGCCTGAACCGCACGCGGGATCCAAAATCCTGAGATGACTCATACCGTCTTTTGCTCCCGGCTTTTTTCCTTCAAGCAGTCTGCCGACCGTTTCTTTTACAATATAATTCACAATATAAGTCGGCGTGTAGTAAACGCCGCCGGCTTTTCTCACTTCCGGCTTGTCTTCAATGACTGCCTGATGCTTGGGCATGAGACGAATGACTTTGCCCAGAAATTTCTCATAGACCTGCCCCAGTATGTCCGCAGGCAGAACAGAAAATTCATAAGGACTGTCAGGGTAGTACAGGTTTCTGAAAATATCTTTCAACACCGCATCGTCAATACCCAGCTTGGGCGTCAGATTGTCAAAGCTTTCACGGTCTTTTTCTTTTTTGAAATGAAACAGACCGGAGTTATACCTGTCATCGGCTTTTCTGAAAAGTTTGAACAACTGCTTATAGACATTTCCGCCTTTCTGCAAAGCCGCCAGCGTGCCGTATTCCTCAACGCCCCGATCCTCGCAGATTCTCAGAAACACGATTCTGTCAACGGTCCGCTGAACCGCAAAATTGAGTTCTCTCTGCGAAAGATCGGCGTTGCGAAGCGCAATGTTGCGAGCCAATGACTCACGCCAGCGTTCAATCTCCTGCAAAAACGCCGTGTCAACTTCGGTGGTCCCTTTTTTTACTTTCCGGGATTCGACATATTTATCAAAAGAACCCTTGAGAATCGCCTCACGGGAAAAAATGCCCGCAATTTCCTCCCATCGCTCCGCGTAATCCGAATATCTCATATAGAGCATACGGGAATGCGAGGCTTTGTCAGTCGGGGCAGGCTTTGTGCGGCAGTCGTAAACCGCAAATTCCTCAAAATCCGTCAGAATGCTGAGGGGCAGCTTTGCGCTCCATCCGTAGCGCCGCAACTGATAGGCAGGGTGAATGTCTTCTCTGATATTGACAGCGGGCTTTTTCGCCTCGAGAAAGAACTTGCGGACGCCGCCGATGCGGAAACAGTAATCCGGGGCTTTGGTCACGCCGCCGACTTTGAT